>NZ_BCNX01000009.1 GCF_001571405.1 Methanoculleus thermophilus
CAGTTCAGCCTCACGGCTCTCAAGGAGGCTTCGCTTCGCATCCAGCGCCTGGGAGAGCCGCGAGAGTCCTTCGAGGCGCACACGGAGTTCAAACGCTCTCTGGAATGCTGCTTCGGCACGGTTGCATTCTTCGCCAAGTGCGGCAAACCGTTCCGGGTCAAAAGAGAGGCGGGCAAGTTCGTCCATCGCACTCTCCCGCTTCTTACAAAGCCCGTCAATCTTTGCAAGAACGACAGCGTGCTCCTCCTCAAGCGCTGGTTTTTGCAGAAGTCGGGCCTGCATCTGCGCATACGCACGGTAAGACGCCTCAAGCGCCTGCGCCTGCGCTTCCAGGTCTTGCAGGACCCCTGGGTCGAACCCGAGCCGTGCGATCTTCGCCTCGGCCTCCTCTTTACGGGCCAGGTAATCCTCGACATCGGCGATGAGCTGCTGCCGCTCCTTCTGGAGGGCGGGAAGGCGGCTGCACTCGCCCCGGAGCGTATCAGCCTCCGCCCGCTTCCCGGTCAGGTCCCGGATCCGCTCTTTGAGGGCATTATGCGCCTCGGGATCGTATTCATCCATACCAAGCGCCCGTATTGCGGCACTGTACTTTTCAGCCTCGGTCTTGCGCCGTTGCAGGACGGCTGCGGTCTGCTCGTATCGGGAGGAATAAAGCGCATGCTGTTCCTTTAAGCGCTGGTATGCCGTACGTTGCTGGTAAAGGTTCTGTAAGCCTGCGATGAGGGCCTCGCGCTCGGCGACTGCCCTCGCATACTCGTGCTCGAGATCGGCAAGCGTCTTCTGTTTTAATTCACTGGCGGCTGCAAGATCGTCGACCAGTTCCTCATAATGCTCGCCGAGGCTCTGGTGGCACATGGGGCAGGACCCTTCCGGGCCTGCGGTGATGATCTCGGCCCGGTGCTCCGCCAGCCGCCGGATCTCCTCGCGGATCGTCTCCTGGCGTTCGGCGCACACGCTGATCCGTGAAGTCAGGTACTCTTTTTTGCTCTCTGCAGACTCAATCTGCTCCTCAATCGCACCCATCCCGGCGAGTTGCCGGGAAACTCCGGCGATCTCGGTCTCGAGTTGATTCATCTCTTCGGAGGCGGCGCAAGCTTCCTGCAGGCACCACTCTCTCTGCCGGGCATACTCCGCCGCCGAGAGAAAGATCTCTTCACGGGCCCGGAGAGCATCGAGGTCACGGACCTCGGCCTCCAGCGCACGGAGATGCTGGACCTTCCCTTCAATCCGCTCTATCTCCTTTCGGTTCTCCAGGACCCGCTGCTCTATCTGGGCAAACCGCTCATCGAGGCGAGCAAGTTCCTCACGAAGACTGTCGTATTCGGGTTGGAGAGCCTTCATCGCCGAGATACGATTATGAAGCGACTGCAGCGCTGCAATATCACCGGAAAGCCCAGCAACCGCGTCCTCATCTTTTTTCAGTACGGCGAGTTCGGCTTCAATCTTTGCGAAGCGTTCAGTATACTCCCGGATCTGCTCCTCAACGGTCTCCACCTCGTGCCTCAGGCGGTCCACGGTTGCCCTATTCTCGGCCATTTGGGCGAGCTCTGCCTTTAAGGATTCGTAACGCCCGGCAAGGAGATCGAGATCTCTAAGTTCGTCCTGCAACCGCTGCCGCTGTGCGATCTCTGCCTCTCCCTCCTGGCACTCGGTGCGGAGCCGCGCGATCTCTGCCTCAAGCACCTCCCTCTCCCGCGCGAGGTGCAGGTAGCGGTCGCGCACGGAGAGAAGCCGATCGCGCTCTTTACGGGCGCGCTCAAGCATCTCTGCAGCGCTCTGCTCGCCGGCACTGATCCGCTTCAGTTCGTCCTCCGCCCGGGCAAGTTCGGCGCGAAGTTCCTCAAGTCGGTCGCGAATCGAGGCGGCATCGAGTTCCTGGAGTCTTCCCGTGAACTCCAAAAGAGTTCCTTCCCGGGCATCGATGATCTGTTTTAACTCCTCCATGCTGTCTTTCTTGAGGTAATCGATGCCCAGCACCTGCATGAACCAATCCTTCCGGGATCCGGCCCGGCTCTCGAGCAGGGTGAGGAGTTCCTTCTGTCCGGCGTAGATGGTGTTTCGGAAGTCACCCGGCCCCATGCCGACGATCCGGTGCACTTCTTCTCCAACTTTTTGGACGCTGCTTGCAAGCAGTTTCTGGTTCAGGAAGAGGTACGCCTCGTGGAGGGTCGAGGAGGGGCGCCGCTTGAACCTGCGAACGACGGCATACTCGTTGCCACCGACCAGGAAGTCCAGGCGGACCTCGCAGACATCCTGCGGGCCCGCAAAGGAACTGACGATGTAGTTCCCATCTAGCCCCGTCCCCTGAAGCCCGTAGAGAGCAAAGAGAATAGCACTCACGATGCTGCTCTTGCCGGTCCCGTTGTTCCCGATGATACCCGTGATGCCGTCCTGGAAGGTGATCTCCTGGTCGCGGAACCGCTTGAAGTTCCGCATCCGGAGTTTATTCAGCAGCATTCTCCCCCTCTTTGTGGCGCGCGATGACCGTTCTGAGGACATCTGTCCCGGTCTTCTTCACGAACTCTTCATCGCCGGGGGCGAGGTGCTCCATCTCCACGAAGTGCTTGAACTCGGCGACGTAGTCAAGGCCGACAAGCGAGTCTTCGTAAAGTATCCGGGATGGATCGTCGATGGTGAGGGCCTGCAGTTTGAGGTCGAGCACCCGGCTCCTGACCTCCGCGAGGGGCTTCTGGTCAAGTGCGCGGAGTGTCTCGCGCCGGATCCCATCAAGCGTGATCTGGCAGATCGCCTGGTAGATCCCCTTCCCGGCTCTATCAACTGCGTCAAGGATTCCATCCACGACCTCCCGGGCAGAGAGACCGTCGCAGTTGATACGGCCGAGGTTGATCATGGGGGTGTGCGGGAGGTCGACATGCCGGACCTCCCCCGAGGCCAGATCCACGACGAGGCCACCCTTGGTATCCGATATCTCACCGTAATTACAGTATTCAAGCGACCCGCTGTACCAGGCATTATCGGTGACCTGTACCTGATCGTGGAAGTGGCCGAGCGCGATGTAGTCGAACCGGTCGGAGAGGATCGTCGCATCCAGTTCGTGTTCGGCAACGGTGCGGAGCCTTCGATCCGAGAGAACGCTTGCAAGACCATGAGTGACGAGCACGTCTGTGCCGGAGGAGAACTCTATCTCCTCAAACGCTGCCCGGTACCCCTCAGGGAGAAGCATATTCGGGATCAGATGAAAGACAACGTCATCGAGTTCAACCCGCCGATAGCGGTTATGGTGAGCGATGTAGAGATCGTTTGCGCGGTAGCCTGCCCGTTCGAGCACCTCAAACGGCGATGCCGTATATCGGGTCTTGGCCATGCTGTGGTTACCCGCGACCATGAGCACCGGTATCCCGGCATCTCTAAGACGGCCAAGGGCATCGAGGGCCGTTGTGTAGGCGCGGGTTTTCGGCTTGACCTGGTGGAAGAGGTCGCCGGCATGGACGAGCGCATCGGGATGCAAGTCGATGATTCGATCGATGGCGGCGAGGAAGTTGTCATAGATGAGTTGTTCGCGCAGGTTCATCCCGGTTTTGGGGTCTACCCGGTTAAATGCCGACAATCCGAGATGTGTGTCTGCTACATGAACGATCTTCATGCCCAATTAGTCTCCGTGTCTCTTGCGTATAAATGCCTGATCTCTGTGCTGTGAAAGTGTTTGGCACCGGGTCGGTGTCAAAAATACGTGTAAACTAATATATCCTCACCAATATTTGTATGGTGATCTCGTGTCGAAAAGAGCCGTAGATGCAGTTTTTCAGGCGCTCTTCCTCCTCTCCGACCTCCGGTTTCTGCTCCGGGAGACAGCTCCCAAGCATGACCTTGACGAGGCACAGAGAGCGCGCGCCGCAGCCACGTTAGAGAAGATGAAGCGGCAGATCGCAATCATTGAAGAGGAGTTGATCCAGTGAAATGCGCAGTAGATATCGAGTCACGCGACATCGAGGAGATGTATATCAACATTGACCCGATTCAGGCAGGCGGGCGACTCACCGCGGACGCCATGAAAGCGGCGATATCATTCGGCGACGGCTACTCAGTCTGTGACAACTGCCGGAATCCCCCCAGGCTTGATTATATTCAGAACCCCCCGATCGCGCAGTTCCACAAGGACCTTGCTGCGTGGCTGAATATGGACACTGTGCGGGTGGTGCCGGGAGCGCGCCGCGGGTTCCAGGCGGTGGCAAATACATATGTTGAGAAAGGCGATCCGGTCATCCTGACGTCGCTCGCTCACTATACGGAGTTTATGGCAATCGAGGCGGCTGGAGGGATCCCGCGGGAGATTCCAAAGGATAAAAATAATCACATCACCGCCGATGCTGCGGCGGAAAAGATTGAGGCGGTGATCCGTGAGTTCTCGAAGACGCCACCGCTGCTCTTTGTCGATCATGTCGACTACCAGTTCGGGAACATTCATGACGTCGCGGGCATCATCAAGGTCGCCCACCAGTACGACATCCCGGTCCTCGTCAACGGGGCCTACACCGTAGGGATCATGCCTATCGACGGCAAGGCACTCGGAGCCGACTTTCTGGTAGGGTCGGGCCACAAGAGCATGGCGGCCCCAGCACCATCCGGCCTCCTTGCGACGACGAACGAGCACGCGGAGCGGGTATTCCGGATGACACAGGCGAAGGGAGATGTAACGGGCAGGTCGTTCGGCATGAAGGAGATAGAGATGATGGGCTGCACCCTGATGGGGGTCACCGTCGTCGGCATGATGGCCTCGTTCCCTCACGTAAAGGAGCGGGTGAAACACTGGGAGACCGAGGTAACCCACTCACAGGCAGTCGTTGACGCCCTCCTCTCCATCGAGGGGACGAAGGTGCTCTCAGATTACCCGCGGCAGCACACCCTGACCCGGATCGATACCAGCGAGTCCTTCGATAAGGTCGCGCAGCAGCACAAGAAACGTGGTTTCTTCCTCTCGAGCGCATTAAAGAAGCGGGGGATCACCGGTGTCATCCCCGGGTCCACCCGGGTCTGGAAGTTCAACACCTTCGGGCTGACCGAGAAGCAGATCCGGTATGTCGGAGAGGCATTTATTGAGGTTGCGCGGGAGAATGGGTTGAATATTATCTGAAAGACTCGTCAACTCTTTTTTAGCGGCACAGTGTGAGCGGGGGCAGAACCCCTCACTCAACCAACTCAATCACTCCGTTCTTTGCGCGGTAGCGCTGCACCGCCCCGGTAGCCTGCTCCGCGAGGGCAGCAACGCCTATCTCTTCCTCAATCCGTGCAATCGTCTCCGCGGGTGCCGCTGTCGAAGGGTAGCGGGGAGCAACCGCGCACTCGACACTCCCGGGATGGGGTTCGAACGTCCCGATGGCGCGGGCGCGCTCGATGATCTCCTCCTTGTCAAACCCAATCAGCGGGCGAAGCACCGGAATGGACGTCGCCGAAGCGATCACGGTCATATTTGCAAGCGTCTGGGAGGCCACCTGCCCCAGGTTGTCACCGTTGACAAGCGCGTAAGCGCCGCGCTCCCTCGCAAGGATGCCGGCAACCCGGAGCATGAACCGCTTGCAGAGGATGCACCGGTAGCGCGGCTCTTTCAAGCCCGTGATCACCTCAAAGAACGGCTCCATATCCACGACAAGGAGATCAAGCGGGTGCCCCGGGATCCAGGTGGAGAGCCGGGCATGATTTGCGAGGACGTTCCGCTCCAGATCGGCTCCTCCGAATCGACCGCCCCGCATGTTGACGTGAACCATCCGGCAGCCCCGGCGCATCATCAACCACGACGCGACGGGCGAGTCGATCCCTGCCGAGAGAAGACACAGCACCTCCCCCTGTGTCCCATACGGGAGACCGCCCGGCCCATCGATCTTCTCATCGTAAACAAGGCCGCCAAACTCCCGGGCCTCAACAAAGACCTCGTAGTCGGGCGCCGTCAGGTTAACCCTTGCATCAGAGATCCGGTCAAGGATGGCTGAGCCAACCTCGGCCGCGAGTTCCTGACTGTTGAATCCCTCGACCCCCGAGCGGCGTGCCCGGACGGCAAACGACATTCCCGGGTGGAGACGCCGCTTGGCGTGCTCAACGGCTGCAGCCGAGATCCCCTCGATATCGGGCGTGGTCACCGTGCAGACGCTCACGCTTGCCACACCAAACGTCCTTGCCGCCACCCCGGCAATCTGCCGGGGTTCGTCTCCGTAGATCAGAACTCTCCCCCGGGGAGCCTCGATGCGGTAAGAGAGCCCTTCGGCCTCCAGTGCGAGCCGGATGTTCTCGATCATGATCGATATGAACCGGCGTTTCACCGGCTCGCTCTTGAGGAAGATCTCGCTGTACCGAATCATCACCGCTTCCACGAATCTGCGCCTCCTTCCCGATAGCCCTCCGGAGCAGCCATAACATCCTCAAAACCCGGTTTTTTCACCGCATCGAGCAACCGCTCCAACTCTGCATGATGCGCCAGGTCGACCTCACTAGGAGCTCGATGATCGCCGGTGGACCGGACCCGTATGGTCCCCGGAATCTCCCGCGCAAGGAGTCCTTGGGCGGCCGCAATAGGCTCAAAGGATTTCATGAGCGAAGCCAGCCCCAGTCTATCTCGCATCTCCTCTTTTTATGCTCGCTCGACCTACATGAATCTTCGCGAATCGCGGCAATTTAAGCCTTCTGCATCGTGAGCAAATGGTATTTAACAGAGGCACTCCGAATGTGTACTGATATGGCAAAGAAGGCGAGTGCCAAACAGGCAGAACCCATGAAACTCTTCTATATTTTTTACAATCAGGAGCGCTGGGACAACTGGATTAAGACGCTGGAAGAGGCAAGTTTCGAGCCCGCAGAGGGCGAAGAGGTCTCCGAAGGGGAACAGATACTCTACAGTTTCACTGAGGATATCACCCTCTCGGTCTTAAAGATCATCCGTCTCTACCAGAACGGCCGATTCACGAAGGAGGAGACCATTGAGAAGCTCAACGATGTGGAGCTGATTGTTATGACCGGTCTCCCCGAAGGAGACCTCGAGGAGATCATCGGGTCGCTCCAGCTCTCGCTGCTGGTGCTCTTTACTGCCTGCCGGAAGTACCTCGAGGGTGAGTTTGATAAAGATATCAAGACGCTTGTGAAGAAGGGGCGGAGCATCGACGAGGAGAACCTCGATGAGGCGCTTGAGGTTGCAGCGAATATCGGGGCGGCCGTGATCGATGGTGCCACCTGCTGCGGAAAATATATCAAGGACAACGTGGAGAATCCAAGCCTCTTTGACGAGTGGCTAATCGAGATCGAGACCATGGGCAACGCCATGAAGTCACTCGCGAAGTTTGACGAGGAGCCTGGAGAAGTCTCGTGATTGCAGATAAGGCCCGATTTCGGGCGGCAAGGAGACTTGAACGGGCAGCCGGATTCCGGCTCCCGGATCATGTCTTCTCAGGCGCATTTCTTGAGGCGCTCGGGAGGGCAATCAACTTCGATAACCTCGATCGCCGGATGCGGGAGCAGCTCCTCGCTTTTTTCCGCGACTTCATGGACTGTGAATGCAAAAACGCACCCTACTGCGGATGCCCTGAGCGGAAGTTCACCCTTGCGATCATCGAGTTTCGTGAGATGGGGCTTGATCACCGCCAGATCAGTGCCCACCTTCTCGACGAGTACGGGATTGACCTCTACCCCGCCGATATCCTGAGTTTCCTCGAAGACTCTGTCCATATGCTTGAGGCGATACGCGACGTCGCCGAGTTGCAGGGGCGGGAGAAACTGGCGGAGAACGCCATCGAGCATATCAGGAAGATCGAACACTAAGGCAAGACCCTGGATGTCCCGGGCTCCACTCTTCGCCCCATTCAGGGCAGCCGCATAAGTATGGCTCCTGGCGACTACCCGCCCCCGGGCTTGCGCATCATGGGAGCCACGTTGCAGCCCGCCATCTCCCCAAAGCAGAAGAGGAACCGCTCCCGGATACTCTTCGGCAGCCTCGCCTCCGGGATGAGTTCAAACCCGAGTCTTTCGTAAAACCCAATCAATGGAAGTGTTGAGTGGATGTAGATCGTCTCGGAGCCGCATTCTTCGAGAAGTCTCTGGACAGCTTCCCTTGCATATCCGCTTCCACGGTACTCGTCCAGGGTGAAGACGCAGTCCATCTCAAGCCCCTCCGGATGGCGTGTGCAGCGAGCCGTCGCCGCAAGGGTTCCATCGACGAAGACGCCAAAGATCCTCTCCCGTGTCGGATCGGACTTCTGGCCGCGGTAGTGCATCCAGACCCTCTCTGCAAGCAAAAACTCATCACGTTCCAGTTCACGGATATTCTTCCTCATCATCATCCTCTCATATGAGCACAACCTGCTGCACCATCTTACTTCAATTAAACTGAGAGAGGTTTCCGGGGGGTGTTAGGATGATAGCAAGCGCAGCCCGTGGACCGTGGTTCTCCCGGGTTTAGAGTGAGCCGGGCCACGGGAGACCCAGTTTTCCGGCCAGGTCTTTGAGTTCGTCGTGGATACCACCATCAAGTCTGAGGAGGACCAGGCAGTAGACCAGCCCGCCGAGCGCAACCGCCCCAAGAACGACAAAGACGTTTGAGAGCGGGACGACGAGTGAATAGGCCGCAAGAACGACCGCCATAATGAGTGCAGCAAGGACGATGTTACCCACGCTGCGGGGCTCTATCGTTACCCGAATACTCCGGGATAGGGCATAGTAGGCGAGCGCTGCATTGAGAACCATGGTGACGAGTGTTGCCGCCGATGCCCCGACGATGCCGTATGCCGGGATGAGATAGAGGTTGAGCCCAATATTCGCAGCAACTGCAACTGCCGTCACCCGGAACGAGTCCCTCGGCCGGTCGAGGGCGTTCAAGCACGTCGTCTGGAGAAACATAAAGACATGAACAACCTGGACGAGCAGGAGTATCGCAAGAGCTCCCGCCCCGGTGGAGAATGCCTCCCCATAGAAGAAGTAGAGGAGACGCTCCCCGAGGATCCAGCCGCCGAGAACGACCGGGACCGCGAGGAGGAGCGAGTAGGTGAAGGCACGGGCAAGTGCACGCTCCACCGAAACAAGATCGTTCTGTTTCCCCCAGTAACTGACCTTCGGATAGAGAGTTGTATGGAGCGCTGTGGTGATGAATGTTGCAGCCGTAGTGAGCTGAAGCGCCACACGGTAGATGCCGACCTCGGTATCCGTCAGGAAATAGCCGAGCATGATGATATCGGCATACGAAAAGACTAGAGAACCGCTGGAACCAAGAAAACTCCAGAACGAGAAGAGAAAGAGGCTCTGAATATGCAATAGACCAAACGGCGCTAGTTTGAGATCGAGGAAACGGTAGTTGATGAGTCCAGCCGCAAGGAGCCCGGCAACGAACCCCCCGGCGAGACCCGCAATGCCATACCCAAGGACGACCGCAATGACCTGAACAATAACCCTGACCAGGTTGTCAACCAATTGGCTGATCTGGTTGACGCCGACCTTCCCACTGCCGTAGACCGCGTTGGATGCGACGCTCGTGAAGACGCTCGCGACCAGCGCGATGATCAACCAGAAAAAGGCCCCGGATGCAGTGATATCGACGAGATACGGCCGTGCAACGAGGAGGAGGCACACCGAGACGACCACCAGCATCACGCGGAGGACGAAAAACGCGGTAAAATACGCATTCTGATCCTCACCCTCACTGATCCGCTTTACCGCAGCACCACCAAATCCCCCATCGCCGATCAGATTGAAGACGCTGAAATAGGCAACAAAGAGGAAGTACGCACCCAGTATCGCGGGACCGACAGTGTGGGCAAAGAGCATCGTGGAGAGAAACCCGACGGCGGTGAGGCCCAGGGTTGAGGCGAGGCTGATGAGGCTCTGACGCTGGATCGGGTCAATACGCATGACTCGGGCAAGATACCCCCTGGGTCGAAACACAGCATTGGATTCTCCGTCAAAAAATTTATGAGTTTTGAACTCATGCAAGGGGGCCATCAGCGGTCTGGCAGGATGAGTCTTTTCGATCCAGGCGAGTGCAGCAAAAACTACTGGCGGTGAGATCTTGGATGTAGGGGTGATCGGTGTCGGAATGATGGGCAGGAATCATGCCCGTGTTTATTCAGAGTTGAAGGCGGTGGACTCACTCTACCTGTACGACCTTAACCGGGAGGCGGCCCGCGACCTTGCCGAAGCCTTCGGGGCAACAGTCTCTTCAAGCATTGAAGACCTGCTCGGAGGCGTGGATGCAGTGAGTGTCTGTGTTCCGACCTCTTACCACTTCGAGATTGCAGAGCAAGTCCTCGATGCCGGGGTACCACTTCTCATCGAAAAACCCATCTGCGCAACTGCTGACGAGAGCAGGCGGCTTATCCAGATGATCCCGGACGGCCTCGTAACCGGGATCGGCCACATCGAACGGTTCAACCCTATCCTCCCCGAGATCAAAAAGATTGTCCGGAACCCCCTCTACATCGAGATAAAACGGCATAACCCGGCATCGGCACGGGTGAACAGTTCCTCGGTCGTTGAAGACCTGATGATCCATGACGTGGATATTGTGCGAAACGTCCTCCTTCCTACCGGAGACTACCGCCTCACCGGGAGTGGAAACGAGGATGTATGCAGCGCTCTCTTCTCATTCGGGGAGACACCAGTCTACCTCTCAGCGAGCAGGAAGTCCTCAAAGAAGATCCGCATGATCTACATCGAGGAGGAAGAGTTCACCATCGAAGGAGATTTCATGGCCCAGGAGATCTACATCCATAGAAAACCTGGACAGTATGCGGCCGATGATGAGCGCTATGTGCAGGAGAACATCATC
Source organism: Methanoculleus thermophilus (assembly GCF_001571405.1). NCBI lineage: Archaea > Methanobacteriati > Methanobacteriota > Methanomicrobia > Methanomicrobiales > Methanomicrobiaceae > Methanoculleus > Methanoculleus thermophilus. The sequence goes on from NZ_BCNX01000009.1 coordinate 10,757, forward strand.
GAGAAGGTGCTTGTAAACAAGCAGGAACCTCTGAAACTCGAACTCTCGACGTTCCTCGATTGCGTCGCCAGGAAAAGAGCGTTCCCGGTCACCCCCGAGCAGGCGCTGCTGAACATGGAGATCTGTGAGAATATCGCGCGGTGCTTCTCCCCTAAGATGGTGCGGGTATGAGTAAGAGGTTGCAATCGCTCATTAACGCCAGGGGCCCGATCAAGAAGATCGGTGTCGTCGGGATGGGTTACGTTGGTATTCCGGCCGCGGTGCTCTTTGCCGACGCACCGGAGTTCGAGTCAGTCGTCGGATTCCAGCGTGATTCCCCGTCCTCCGGCTACAAGATCGCCATGCTGAACCGGGGCGAGTCTCCGCTCAAGGGAGAGGAGCCAGGGCTTGAAGAACTCCTCAGCAGGGTCGTTGGTGCGGGTAAGTTCCGGTGCACATCGGATTTTGCAGCGATCGCGGAGTGTGATGCGGTGACCCTCTCCATCCAGACCCCGTTTAAGGACCCAAAAGACCTCATTCCGGACTTTTCTGCCCTGACCGAGGGACTTCGCGCGGTGGGGAAGAATCTCTCGGAGGGCACGCTCGTGGTCCTCGAATCGACCGTAACCCCGGGAACGACCGAGCGCATGGCCCGCGATGTTCTCGAAGAGGAGTCCGGGCTCGTCGCCGGCGAGGACTTTGCACTGGCGCACGCCCCCGAGCGGGTGATGGTCGGGCGGCTGCTCCGGAATATCCGGGAGCACGACCGGATCGTCGGCGGGATCGACGACGTCTCGACGAGGCGTGCGGCCGAACTCTACCGGCCCGTTCTCACGACCGGCACGATCATCCCGATGACCGCGACCGCGGCCGAGGTGACGAAGACCGCCGAGAACGCCTTCCGCGACCTCCAGATCGCGGCTGTCAACCAACTCGCCCTCCACTGCGAGGCAATGGGCGTCAACGTCTACGATGTCCGGACCGGGATCGACTCACTCAAGGGCGAGGGGATCACCCGGGCAATCCTCTGGCCCGGGGCCGGGGTAGGTGGCCACTGCCTGACAAAAGATTCATGGCACCTCGAGCGAGGGGCAAAGGTCCTCGGCGGCGATCTCTGGTATCCACACGGAACCGAATCGATCTTCGGCGTCGCACGGGCGATCAACGAGTTCATGCCCCGGCACATGGTTCACCTGACGTGCGAAGGGCTTAAGCGGGCAGGAAAATCCCCGGAAGATGCGAAAGTTGCGCTCCTTGGATGGGCATTCATCCAGAACTCGGACGATGCGAGAAATACACCGGCAGAGTCCTATCTTGCGGCGATGGCAAAGGCGGGTGCAGAGGTCAGGGTTCACGATCCGTTCGTTGAGGACTATCCGGGCATCGAGATCATGCACGACCTGGACGCGGCCCTCGTGGAAGCGGATGCCATCACGATCTTTACGGCGCATCACCACTACGCCACTCTCAACGCAGGCCGGGTAAAGGAGCTCTCGGGTGAGGAGCACCCCGTGATCGTCGACGGCAGGAACGTCATCGACCCGGATGCTTTCATCCGGGCGGGGTTTATCTACAAAGGCATCGGCCGGGGCGATAAGAACAACCATCCGATCGCCTGGAGCGGTTCATCGATTCGGGACACTCCGGGCACCGGGCAATACTCTTATGTATGAGAACCGCCAGTCAGTCGATACGTCTACCGGGAGTAAAAAGGCTGCCGTAAACGCGATCCCGGGCGATACGATCCAGCGGTGCACCACCGCCTGATCAGCCGGGATCAGGGGGTCTACATTGATTGGAATAATTTTAGCAGCAGGAAGAGGGCTAAGATTAGGCAAGGATATCGATCTTACGAAGGTAGGCCCCAAATGCCTGCTGACCGTCAATGGCTATACGTTGCTGGAGCGGATGGTAGCAGATCTGGCGTCCTTTGATGTGGATACAATCAAGATCGTTGTTGGATATAACGCTGATGCCGTAGAGGGGGCCCGTTCCAAACTGGAGAGCAAATACGGTGTTGATCTGATCCTCGCCTACAACAACGAGTTTCTCTCCACCAACACAGCCTACTCACTTAATATCGGGATATCTGGCGTAGACGATGATGTTGTCATATTTAACGGGGATTTACTCTACGATTATGCCATACTGAGTGATCTACTGAGCATAAACCAGACGGCAATCGTGGTTGATGATAAGAAAACACTCACAGAGGAATCATTCAAATTAAGAATCGTAAATGGCCAGATAGAGGAGATTGGTAAGTTTATCCCGATAAATGAAGCGACAGGAGAGTTTATCGGCATCTCAAAGATCGCCAGAGGTGACGTAGAGGAAGCAAAAAGACTTCTGAGATACAGGATCGCCAGTGATCCGAATAGTTATTATGATGAAATATACAAGCCCCTATCGAAAGATGGGCGCTTTGCATACTCTTTTACGAATGGGCTGAAATGGACCGAGATCGATGATATCCACGACCTGATATATGCAAAAAGCATCGCGAGTGTGTCTGACAGTACACGGAGGCATCTGGGATGATCTCAAGGGTAGGAATCATCGGCGCCGGAAGTATGGGCACCGCCCTTGCACAGAGGATATCCAGCAGAGCAGAAGAGGTTATCCTGTATGGACGCAAACAGGAGGTCGTCAATTCGATTAACGATGAGAGGTGCAACCCCGATTACTTTCCGGGTCTACTGTTAAACCCGAATATCCGTGCAAGACTGATCGCCGGTAATCATGGTCTTGAGGATTGCCAAGCCGTGCTAATTGCCGTACCCTCCAGCGAGGTCCGCTCCATCGTTCATGCCATCAGTCACGACCTTGCGAATAAGGTCATTATCACCGTATCCAAAGGCCTCGAGTATCCCTCACTCAAGACAATGAGCGAGATCATCTTCGAGGAATCAAACAACCCAAATATTGTCTGTATATCAGGACCGAACTTCGCCGACGAGATTGCATACGGGCACATTGCCGGCGCTACAATCGGTGCTGCCGATCCATCGCTTTCGACGATGCTATCCGATCTATTCGGAGGATTCATCCTCGATTTTTCAGACGACCTCAGGGCGGTCGAGTTGTGCGGAGTACTCAAGAACGTGTATGCCATCGGCGCCGGAATGTGGGATTCGGTGTATGGCAACTACAATGAACATTACACCTTCCTGAATATGTGCTATAAAGAGATGTGCCGCTTCTTGAGAGAGATCTCATCCGACAGGGAGATATTCACGAAGTTCTGCTGCTTTGGCGATTTTAATCTTACGGCGAACGTGGATAAAAGCCGCAACCGGACATTGGGCCTGATGGTTGGAAAGAATATCATAAAGACACCCTACCTGGAGCCCGGGGTGACATTTGAGGGGTCTAAATCCGTTGAAGGCATAATCGAGCTTGGGGCGAGACACGGCATTGATATGCCCATTGCAACGCTTATCTCAGATGTATTGAACGGCAGGAGCAGTATCCGGAACACTGTTGAGACCCTTATTCGGGGACCGCCCCGGCGTACTTCCAGGCGGGTGGTGCGGGCCGGGTGAGTTGGCCATGTCACTCGTAACGAACCTTCTGTAAAAGTAAAACTCCAGAATCTCAAAGAATGGAACTTGCCGGGATTCAATTGGTGACTCGGATGATCATACCAATACTCAAGAAGGCGACTTTAGCCGTCTTCTTCTATGTAGTGTTGGCTGCTTTTCGGTATTCCCGAGAATTCAGCCATTTGCAAAACCCTGGAGTCGCGGTTCCATCCCCATATGCTTCCATCAGACCCTCTGCAACATCATTCTGATACAGCCGGAGAATATTTCTGAGTGCCACATGGATATAGTGAACAAAGCACACAGGATAGATCTTCGTCAGCTATGTATGATCAAACAAGGAGACAGAATTCAGATAAATTGCAGAAGATCTGAGATGTTATCTTTTTTTGGGATAGAAAGATTAATTTTTTGCCTCAATTCCATCGATTTCTGCCAGTTTTTTACTGCCACTCATTTGCTTTATGAGATATCTCCAAATGATGGATGGAAAGCAGATGCCAAGGAGTAGTAATCCATGAATACCCATGTTTCCCCATATTACCTTTATCCTTTCAAGATAATTTGTTATAATCTGGTTCTCACTCTCTCCCCCTTTCAAATAGTATACTACAGGTATACCAATATACTTCATACTTTGTCCGGATCCAATTAAGACCCGGAGCAACCAATCAAAATCAGCGTAAATTTTATAATTTGTGTTAAATCCCCCATATTTCGTGAAAGTAGATCTTTTAGCAAAGGTGGTTTGGTGACAATATCCTCTGCGGATCAGATCCTGGATACCAGTACGGTAGCTGGAACACCGCTGCTCATCAACCACATCGTAATAGATATAATCTCCATAGAATATGTCATTATCCGGGTCAGCACAGAATCTTTCAGCGATATTTTTCAGTACATCGCTATTGTAAAGATAGTCTCCCGCATTTAAGAAGTAAACAAGATCGCCAGTCGCGTATTTCAGCCCTTTATTCATGGCATCGTAAATGCCATCATCCTTCTCAGATACCAATATTTCAATATACTTCTCGTATTTTTTTACAATCTCAAGGGTTCTGTCAGAAGATAACCCATCGATGATGATGTATTGGATATTTGTATAACTCTGTTCTACAACACTTTTTATTGTTCTATCTATAAGTTCTTCGCAATTAAAACATACAGTAATTATCGATATTTTGCAATCATTCATAGCATCATCCTTTCAAAGACCACAAAAGATCATAGGTATACCATTTATGATGCCACCCAGTTATTAACATTAGGTTGCAGCATTAGGGCGAACAACCGGGGGCCTTTGAAATCTCATACCTCTTCAGAACTTTGCGATTTCCTGCAGGAATGAACGAAGCAGAACAAGTGTTCTTGAAATTTTCGCAGTTCGGGCTGTTTCAGGGTTTTGCTATTTGAGGATGGCCCGATAAAACGAAAGATATTCGCCTGCCATCCTCTCCAGTCCAAACCGCCGTGCCGCATCCTCGGCGGCCTCCCGTCCCATCCGCAACCGGAGCTCCTCATCTTCGAGCAACCCAAGGACCCGTCCTGCCATCGCCCGGGCATCTCCCACCGGTACGAGACAACCCGTCCGCCCCTCTATGATCTGTTCGGGGATGCCTCCGACCGCACTCGCCACAACCGGGGTGCCACAGGCTAGGGCTTCAAGGGTGGTGTTCGGGAAGGTTTCGGCACGGGCGGGGTGGAGGTAGAGATCGGTCGCCTGGTAGTATCGGGCGACTCTTTGGGGATTCTTCTGGTAGGGGATGAACCTGATCTCGATATTACCAATCCTTTTCGGCGGGGCGGCTTCGCCGAGGGCAATACAGAGCACCTTTGCTCCGGTTTTTGCAATCATCTCAAGGGTTGACTGCAGGGTCCTGTAATCTTTCCAGATATTCTTTCGGATGCCGTTTGCTGCAAAGAGGAGGATCTTTGCATCGTGTGGGAGCCCGAGTTCCCGTCGGGCCTCAGCCCGGTCAGCCGGGTGGAAGATACCTAAATCTACGCCGTTGGGGATTACCCTCGATGCCACGATCCCCGGTTCCAACATCGATTCTTCGACCTTATCCATGAGCCACCGGCAGGGGGTGACGACGTACAACCGGCTCTTCCTATAAATATCCGCCTTGAGCTGCCAGTTGTAAGCCGTCGCATCCCTTCTGATCGCCGGATAAATCGTGAGATCCGGGCAGTTTCCACATCCTGTCTTCCAGCGCTCGCAGTCAAAGGAGTGAGCGCAGTGACCGGAAAGGAGCCACGCATCGTGGAGGGTAAGTATGGTCGGGATCTGGCGGCTGAGATGAGGAAGGGCACGGAGGTCGAAATAACCGCCATGGAGGTTGTGGCAGTGGAAGATATCGGGGGATTCAGGGTTCCGATCAAGCAATTTCCAGGTTCCGGGGTGATCAAAGTCCTCATAGCCTTTAAGATAGGCACCGATCCGACGGGGGGTTGTCAGGAAGTCAACCAATTTCACGACACCCGGGGTGCGAGGTAAACTCCGGATCCTGGCTGGAACGAGTTGAAAGATTTTGTTAAACCTGTTTTGAATAGGAAAAACATCTGGATTTTGCGACTTTTTTATCCCTACTGCCAACCATGAGTGGTGGCCATGAGCACGGTAAGCCGTATGAAGATCCCATGCAATCCTTTCGGCACCACCGGCAATGTCATACGTGCTTACCTGAAGGATGCGGAGAGCTGATTCACTCATTAAACCAAGCCTTCATTCTGGATGAAAACGACTCAACATCCCAGTCTCTGACCAGCGCCCTGGGGAGGCGATATGGGTCTGTACTTCCAATGAGGGTTAAGCCATAGTTGGCGCATGCTGTAGTAATACCTGCCTCCTTCACTATCTTGACAGTTTTTCGATTGAAGTCCACTCGGCCGCCGAAGGGATACGAAAAAGTCTGCACTGGGCGACCAAGCGTCTCTTCAAGATATTCTTTACCCTGAATAACCTCAGTCCTTTGTATACCTACTGGCTGCATAGAGAGCATTGTATGGGTTGCCGTATGTGATCCAATTTCTATCAGCCCTCCCCGAGCAAGTTCTTTTAATTCGCTTACAGTGAGAGACCGGTGAGTCTTTCGCCCAGTTCTTGGCATCTCGGCCCATTGCGCGATAGTGGAAAGGATCCATATTTCAATTGAAACTTTGAGGAGATCTTTGGGCTGAATACAGTTCCACTTGCGTATTAATCCAATCTATTCAACAGCATGACATGATATAGTATACAACTCCCCCCACGGGGGGTTACCTTCAGTTTCCACTTAATTTTACTACTAGAATTCTAGAGATCAATTCACCCCAATTCATCTCCTATAACTTTGTTGATTTTCAATTTACCTCATGTAAGTAATTTGTCGTCTGCTAATTGGAAGATTTACATATCACACAAGATGTTTCTTATACCACTCAATCGTCCGCTCAAGCCCCTCACGGAAATCGACCTTCGCCCGGAACCCGAACTCCCGCTCCGCACGGGAGACATCCAGGCACCGCCGGGGCTGGCCGTCGGGCTTGGTCGTGTCCCAGACAATCTCGCCCGTAAACCCGGTGAGGTCGGCAATGAGGGTTGCAAGGTCGCGGATGGTGATCTCAAAGCCCGCCCCGAGGTTCACCGGGTCGGGCCTGTCGTAACGTTCGGCGGCGAGTGCGATCCCTTCCGCGGCGTCGTCGACATAGAGGAACTCCCGCGATGCCGACCCGGTCCCCCAGACCTCGACGCTCTCCGCACCGGTCTCCACCGCCTCGACGAACTTCTTGATCAGGGCCGGGATGACGTGTGAACTTGCAGGATCGAAGTTGTCACCGGGACCGTAGAGGTTCACCGGGAGGAGGTAGATGGCGTTGAACCCATACTGCTGCCGGTAGGCCTGGGCCTGGACAAGGAGCATCTTCTTTGCAAGGCCGTAAGGCGCGTTGGTCTCCTCGGGGTACCCCTCCCAGAGGTTCTCTTCCCGAAATGGGATGGGCGTGAACTTCGGGTAGGCGCAGATCGTCCCGACCGCGACGAACTTTCTCACACCGGCCTGCCGGGCGGCCTCCATCAACTGGATCCCCATGACGGCGTTGTCGTAGAAGAGGGAACCCGGGTTAGCCATGTTGTAGCCGATCCCCCCGACCTTGGCTGCAAGGTGGATGACGAGGTCGACATCCCGCACAGCCTCAACGCAGTTCTCCCACTGCCGCAGGTCAAGATCTCTGCTCCGGGGCACCCGGATATTCTCCTTCGCAAGTCCGCGCTGCTCAAGTGTCCTCACGAGGGCTGAACCGAGGAACCCGGCCCCACCCGTGACGAGGACTGTCTTATCCTCCCAGAACATCATACCATCTCCCGGATTATATCAGTGCAATCTTTTGTCCCGTCTCTCTTGAAGATATCATCGATTTCATCAAAGTTCTTTCGAAGGTCCATCAGGGATTCTAAGTCCTCCGTCCACGAACCGTCGAGGACAGCCTCCGTTGAGACCTCTTTCCCGATACCCAAATGTTCAACGCCCCCGATGAGATAGTCGTCCTCGGCAAACCCATCCCTTCGGAAGAGGGCCAGCGGGACGCCGGCCCGGATCGCTTCCGAGATGGTGCTGTAGCCGGGCTTTGAAACCACCAGATCGCAGGCGGCGATCCAATCCTGAGTCTCAGTCTCGCCGGGAGGGATCCGGATCGTGCCCGGGATCTCAGTCCATGACGGGACAAGGAGGGTGCACTCACGGAGTGCGGTCTTGATCCCCCGGAACACAGCAGGGTCAAGGGATTGACCGCCGCCGAGGTAAACAAGTGGTCGCTTGGAGGAAAGCCCCGGAAGCTCCGCCCGGGACCGGGTCACTGGTCGCACCACGAGCCCCACCTCCCGCTGGTCGGAAAAGACCTCCATCGGCTCATGGAGCGGGAGCAGGAAAGCGCCGTCTGCGGCGCGGTAGGCTTCAGCGATTCGGCTGGTCAACTCGTTCTGCCCGTAGAGGTGAGTATAGATGAGATGCCAGGTGAAGTTCGAGACACCGAGCGACGGGATCCCGAGTTCCTCTGCGGCGAGGAAGGGCTGCGGGGCGATATCGGAGAGGACGAGGTCAATCCCGCGGTCATGGAGGAAGGCCTTCTCGCCGGCGATGCAGTCATCCCAGGTGGAAAGCCACCGCTCTACCGCGGTAAGAGTCCGTTCCTTATCCACGACAGTGCCATCCATCAGAACCCCGGGGTCATTCCAAACCCGCAGGACCCGAACCCCGGGGAGCGAGCGGGCCATGAACTCAGCAGGTGAACCGGTCCTGACGATCACTTCAGCATGCAGGGTTTCCTGCAGCCCACGGATCAGAGCGATGTCCCGCGCCGCGTGGCCATAACCATAGTCACTGGTGTAGAAACAGACCCTTGGCCGCCTCAATCTCTCGTCCACCACCGGTCCGGATACACCCGGGCGAGGAACTCGTCCCCTTCACCGGGAGGCTCAAGTCCTGCCTCCCTCAGGTCCGCATCGACCATGATCTTTGTTAAGTCGGTAAACGTCACGCAGGGCTTCCAACCGAGCTTTTCCCGGGCCTTTCTGGCATCCGCGATGAGGTTCTCAACCTCGGTCGGCCGGAAGTACCGGGGATCGATCCTGACGTACTCCTCCCAGTCGAGGCCGACGTAGGAGAAGGCGGTCTCAAGGAACTCCCGGACGGAATGGCTCTCGCCGGTCCCGATGACGAAATCATCAGGCTCCTCCTGCTGGAGGATTCTCCACATGCACTCGACGTACTCCGGGGCAAACCCCCAGTCCCGCCGAGCATCCAGGTTCCCCATGTAGAGGTATTTCTCTTTTCCAGCAAGGATCCGGGCGATCCCGCGCGTGATCTTTCTCGTCACGAACGTCTCGCCCCGTCGGGGGGATTCGTGGTTGAAGAGGATCCCGTTTGCGGCAAAGATCCCGTAGCCGTCGCGGTAGTTCCGCGTCATCCAGTAGGCATAGAGTTTGGCGCAGGCATACGGACTCCGCGGCCAGAATGGTGTCGTCTCGTTCTGCGGCGGCGGTGTCGCCCCGAACATCTCGCTGCTCGAAGCCTGATAGAACTTTATTCCGTTTCCGCTCCTCCGGATCATCTCTAGGAGCCTGGTTGTCCCGAGACCGGTGACGTTCCCGGTGTACTCGGGCGTATCGAAACTGACCCGTACATGGCTCTGGGCCCCGAGGTGGTAGACCTCATCGGGTTTGATATTGTAGATGAGGTGGGAGATCTGCTCGTCGTCAGAGAGGTCGCCATAGTGGAGGAAAAGACGGGCACCGGCATCGTGGGGATCGGTATAGATGTGATCGATCCGGGAAGTATTGAAGGTCGATGCCCGCCGAATGATTCCATGTACTTCATAGCCTTTGTGAAGGAGGAACTCAGCGAGATACGAGCCGTCCTGCCCGGTGATGCCGGTTATTAAAGCTTTTTTAAGGATAATATTCACCATCCCATCTTGACAATCAGTAACTTGTTTGTAAACTCACATTATATGGATTTTGTATTGCTGATATACTCTCACGTTTCACGAGATTCGAGAGAATCAAGGTTAAAATAGGAACTGCCAAGAAACGCTATCGGTATTCTGCAGTAAATCTTTGAAAGACATATGAAACATAATCAAAGTATTTCCTATAAATCTGGGGGACATCAATCCTTATATATAAAGATCAAATAAATCCTTCAATTTGACGGCTTTCCAAAACAGCGGAAGAGGTATCGCTGCCATACTGCGCAGGATCAATCTTCTATGCCGAAGACACTCTGTTCTGTACGCCTTTAATATCCGATTGGCCTCCTCACTCTCGCCGGCAATGAGGTTTCTTGCAGCTCTCGCAATCTCTTTCTTCGCGACATACTCTTGTACATCGCTCAGTAACTCGTGAGGGATTGCACCGTTCTCCATCGATTGAAGCGCAGTCTTCACGAACGGTTCAGGAGCAAGAGGGAGTTGCCGTCCACAAACCCTGTTGGCAGCCTCCCAGTGATAGATCGCCCCCATATACCAGTTGAAAGCAATGGGATATTTCAGCGCAATCTTACCAAATAGGTCGGCATCTTCTCCAAACCACGCATCCTCCGGAAATCCGCCAACCTCGGTAAAGATCTTTTTCGGGATGCAGACAACCGATGTCCATACCGGATATTCACCGAGTGCAGCGGACTTGAAGTAGTTCGGGATCAGGCCTCTCCAGGGTGCAGGCGGGATCGCCCGATACTTCGCCCATCGGAGCCTGCCACTCACTTTCCGAATTTTGTATGCCGTTGTGTAGGCTCCAGCCTCTGGGAACTCTCTCTTCAATGATAGGATCGTCTCCAGATGCCGGGGCATCCACTCGTCATCGGCGTCCAGAAACGCGACAAGATCGGCCCGGCTCATGCTCACCCCCTGGTTTCTGGCAGCAGAAACCCCGGATCCCCTCTGCCGGACAAACCGGATCCGGGGGTCACCGAACCCCTTCACTATCTCTGGGCCGCTATCGGTCGATCCTCCATCCACGACGATCACTTCAAAGTCCTGGACGGTCTGGCTTATTACGGACTGCAAAGCTCGCCGGATATGAGGCCCTTTGTTTAACAACGGGATGACTACAGATATCTCCGGTTCTGTACTGCTATCGAGTTCATTCGGTAGGATCGGGTGGTGTACACGCTGCTCCCGATCAGGTCTGGCCCTGGGGATCTGGAACAACTCTGATGAGCGCTGCTCCGTCGTCGATAGGACCCTCATCGACAATCCGGGATCATGTATGCCTCGAATTTGCACGCCTGCAAGAGAGGAACATTCTATAATTGAGGAAGACTTCCCCCGGAAAGATCGGATCACCGTAGCTCATCCCCCCGACATCGCTTTGCCCCCAAGAGGGAGTTCAAAGGCTTAAAGGTTCCTGGAGTAACTGGGAATTACCGACATTATCGTGCTGATCAGCGGTGCCCGGAAAACCATGGAGAGAGGGGCATCTTCTGGCGCAAATGTGTCTAACGGGCCAACCCAAGCAAACATCAGCGGAAATTGCAAAGATGTACGTAAAATGATGACCCCGGCAGTCTATGTCAAGAGAGCCTCATTGCGAGTGGTTGTTGCTGGCTCCACCTGCACAGGGCCCACCAGTCTTACACAGAACCTCTTCCCATACCCGCCGCGATGAGTTTCCATCCTGGAATCGGTTAATAAGATTATTGACCACCACTCTCTCCTCCTCGTAGCATGCAGGATCGGCAAGACATTTCCGAATCTCGTCAATAAGCGCATCAACCGTCGTAACCTTTGGGCCGGGCGCCCAGAAGTCGTATGGCTCAAGGAGAAATCCCCGGGTTTGTGCATACTCCTCCAAATCCAGGGGTATAAAGATGATCGGCCGATTTAAGAGCAAATAGTCAAAATATATCGAAGAATAGTCGGTGATCAGGATATCAAAATTCCCGAGCACCTCGTATATACTGACAAGGTTGGCCGTGAGGCGCTCTGATTCCAGTACAACAATATTTCCATTGTTCTTTCTAAAATCATCGCGGGATAACCAATACCGCTCCTCATAAGGGTGAAGTTTAAGAACGAAGAGTATACTGTTGTCGCTCAGGAATCTATTAAACCGCTCAGATTTTAGCAGGTCCAGGTGCTCCACGGTACCTTCGACCCTACCGTAGCCAACGCGAAATGTCGGCATGTACAGGAGCAATGCATTGTACCTGGATAGATCCCTCTCCAGTAACCCGGCCAGGATATGGCCTTTGTGAGCGGTAAAGAGATAATCGTTTCGAGGCTGACCGGTGACGACAACTTTGCGGGGATCGATGAGGAAACTCGTCACCAATGCGTTTTTCGTGATGCCCGATGTTGCAATGAGGATATCCTCAGCCTCTACCCCTTTTCGAATGTCGTTTAACGCCTCTTCTGTCTCCAGGCAGTCCGCGTATCCCATGGCTTTCAGCGGCGCCCCGTGCCAGAGGTTTACCAGGAACTGGTTACCTGCTTTTAATCGGCAGTAGTGGTTATGGGTTGTGATGATGTATCGCGATCGAAAGATGGCGTAAAGCCCATGAAGACTCTTCTCAAGATGTGCCGCTACTCCGTTTTGCGTCAATATCTTCCAAATCCCCGGATCATCGACCAACCAGACGATATCGTATTGACGGTGCATCTGGTTTGCGACTAAGTATTCATACAATGCTTTTGCGTTGTCCGAGTAGTCGGGTATGCTTGCAAAAAGGATCTGGTTATTCTTCTTGGGTATCATCCTGTTCAGAATTTTTAGCCCGGTATTCAGGATCTCTTTCAGGAGGCCTTTGCCCAGTAGCGACCAGACCTCATATGCCTTCTGCACCTGAATGGAGTTAAAGGGATTGAGTAGATCGGGCATCTGAACCATAGCAACTATAGCAATGGTATTCTTATGATAAACCTACCGGAATTCGAATGATTTTAATCCAGAGGAGGCACGCCCCTGATCCCGGCATACGTCCCGCTGGACAGTAGAGATGACTATATGGTGTATCCAGGTAACCCATAAGTGGAGATACCGAAATAGTGAGACCCATGCTTACCACCCTCATCCTCGACTTCGACGGCGTCATCGTCGAATCAATACCCCTAAAGACCGCCGCGTTCCGAAAGATCTTCTCCTTTGCTCCCGAACACCTCGACGAGATCATCGCCTTCCACCTCGAAAACGGCGGGATGTCCCGGTACGACAAATTCCGTTACATCTACGCAAACATTCTCCACGAAGACCTCACCCCCGAGCAGGAGGAGCGGCTCGCGAGCGAATACGCCGGACTGATCTATGATGCCATGCTCACCGTGCCGTACACCAAAGGGGCAGAGGAACTTCTCCAGGACTGCTCCCGGGTGCTCCCGCTCTATATCGTCTCCGCAACCCCGGAGGGCGAGATGCACGAGATCGCCCGCCGCCGGGACCTCTTAAAGTACTTCGTCCGGATCTACGGCTCGCCGAAGACGAAGGCCGAATGCATCCGTGAAATCCTTAAAGAGACCAATGCCTCACCTAAAGAGGCGCTATTCGTCGGAGACGCCCCAAACGACTGGGAGGCGGCCTATGAGACCGGCGTTCGGTTCGTGGCAAGGGTTGCCCCCGGCGATCCGAACCGCTTCGTCGGCCGGCCGGGGGTGGAGCATATCGTGGAGAACCTTCATGAACTCCGGGAGTATCTACGGGAGAGTGTATGCTCATCCCGATCTCGTACCCCCTAAACCGGGCAACACCACTCTACCCCGGAACGGAACCGCTCACGATCACCCCCACAAAGTCTTTTGAGAGGGGCGATGCGGAAGAAAAGAGCCTGATTGCCGTATCAAGCCACGCCGGAACGCACATCGACCTCCCCCGGCACTTCTGTCCGGGTGGGGGCACCGTCCGGGCCCTCCTTGCGCCGGAGGCGGTCTTTGAACCTGCGCAGTGCATCGAGGTGCCGAAAGAGGGGGAGGAGCCGATCCGGATCCACGATCTCACTCCGCATCTTGACAAAATCCAGTGCGCCCGGGCGCTCTTTGTGAGGACCGGGAGCGGCCGGATCAGGGAGAGAGACCCGGAGACTTACGCGAAAAAGCACCCCTGGGTGCACCCCGAGGTGCCGGAGTTTCTCTGCAGGGAAAACCCCGCCCTCAGGCTGTTCGGGATCGATACAATATCCATTGCGGCACCGTCAAACCCGGAAGAGGGGATGAACGTCCACCGAGCGTTCCTCTGTCGGTCCCCGCACATCTTCGTTCTCGAAGACGTTGACCTCTCCTACGACCGGTTGCTTGAGGGAGGCTGGACCCTGCGGGTCTATCCGGTGGTCTTTGACGACCTGGACGGAGTACCGGTGGTGGCACTCGCGGAGTTCAGGTGATTCCGGGACCCCATCAGCAGATGAAATGCCACAGGTAAGATCCTCCTCCCTACTCCGGGAAGATCTGGAGATCCCCAGCCGCTCTAAAAAAGTGTTTAGTTCCCCGGCACCATACGGGCGAGGTCTTCTTCAACCGTCGTGATCCCCTTGATCCCGAAGTTCTCGACGAGCACCTTCAAGATGCCGGGCGAGACGAAGCCCGGGAGGCGGGGGCCAAGGGTGATATCTTTGATACCGAGCGAGAGGAGGCTTAAGAGGACCAGGACCGCCTTCTGCTCGTACCAGGCGATGTTGTATGAGACCGGGAGTTCATTGACCCCGACGCCGAACGCCTTGGCGAGAGCCTGGGCGATGACCACCAGGGAGTAACTGTCGTTGCACTGTCCGGCATCAAGGACACGGGGTATGCCGCCGATGGTCCCAAGACCCAGGCTGTTGTAGCGGTACTTCGCGCACCCGGCAGTGAGGATGATGGTGTCCGCCGGGAGGGCCTCGGCAAACCTGGTGTAGTAGTCGCGCCCGCTGTACCGCCCGTCACAGCCCGCCATCACGATGAACCGCTTGACCGCACCGGACTTCACTGCATTAACGACGGTATCTGCGATGGCAAGGACCGGGGCATGGGCGCACCCGGTGACGAGATCGCCGCGGGAGAGGTCCTGTGGGGGTTCGCAACACTTTGCGTGCTCAATCAGGGGCGAGAAGTCCTTCTTTCCGTCCGACGACGCGCCGATGTGCTTTACCCCCGCAAACCCGACGGGACCCGTGGTGTAGACCCGATCGCGGTAGGTGTCCTTCGGCGGCACAAGGCAGTTCGTGGTGACCAGGACCGGGCCGTTGAACCGCTCAAACTCCTCCCGCTGGAAGGGCCAGGAGCCGCCGTAGTTCCCGACGAGGTGGTCGTACTTCTTCAGCTCCGGGTAGGCATGCGCCGGGAGCATCTCACCGTGGGTGTAGACGTCCACACCTGTTCCTGCCGTCTGTGCGAGGAGATCGGCAAGGTCTTTGAGGTCGTGGCCGGTGACGAGGATGCCCGGGCGCGTGCCCGCTCCGGTGCTGACCGTTGTGATCTCCGGGGTCCCGAAGGCGGCGGTATTTGCTCTGTCGAGGAGGGCCAGAGTCTTCACACCGATCTCGCCGCATTTGAGCACGAGAGTGACCATCTCGTCCGCAGTGTGATCGTGCAGCGTGGCTGCGAGGCCCTCCTGCAGGAAGGTCGTGATCTCCTCATCCCTATAGCCGAGGACAGAGGCATGGTGGTAGTAGGCACCCATCCCTTTGAGCCCAAAGACGAGGAGGTCGCGAAGCGACTGCAGGTCGGCATCAACCATCTCCCGTGCAGCAACGATCTCCTCTGCCTTTGCCGCGATCGCCGCCTGACTCTCCGGAGTCCAAGTGCAGGCGTCAGGCTCCGCGCTTCCGGCGGGCGGGAGGGCGTCGCGGATGCGGGCCGCTTCCCGGATTTTATCCTCAAACCTTGCAGGATCGAAGTTCACATTGGTCAGGGTGGCAAAGAGGCATCCCGCGATGAACTCACCGACCTCTGGATCTCCACCACCGTTCTTTATCGCCGCGAGGTTCCGGACGGAGAGCCCCTTGAGGAGATAGATCAAGACGTCCTGGAGCCCGGCAGTCTCCGCATCCTTGCCGCAAACACCGCGCACCGTGCAGCCAAGGCCTTTTGCCGTCTCTTCGCACTGGTTACAGAACATTCATGTTCACCCATTAGTATCTTTTTGATACAAGATATCAATTAGACACCAGGGTATAAGTAAGAGAAGGTTTCTCTAATTATACCATGCAGGACGAGTGTACGGTCAATCAGACCGTTACATATCTAGGAAAAAAGTGGATGCTCCTGATCATCCTCGAACTCTACAAGGGAGACAACTACACCCGGCGGTTCACCGAGATAAAGGAGCGGCTCCCGGGGATCACGGCAAAGGTCCTCTCTGCCCGCTTAAAGGAACTTGAGGAGGAAGGTCTCGTCGAGAGAAGAGTGGAGGCCCGATCATTCCCCGTGAAGACCGAGTACACGCTCACCGCAAGCGGGCTTGAGCTGGTCGGGGTGATCCGGGAGATCAAGCGATGGGCGCTCAGGTGGAAGATCGAGAACCGCGCGTGCGGGGCACAGGACTGCCGGGACTGTGTACTGTGAGAGCCGGAAACCGGCTCCCTTCAGTTCTAGTGCCCCTTGAAACCTCTCCTCAGATCACGCCCATATCCGAGAGCCGCGCCGGCAGGTACTCTTTCGTTACGAAGTCGAGCCCCCGGCTCGCAAACGCCTGCTGTTCTGACTTCAGTTTTATATCGAGTTGCAGGTTGATCTGGGTACGCCAGTAATCGGTCGCAAACCTGGGATCGGTCAGCTCAGCCTTCAGAGCATTGATATCCTTCTCGGAGAGGTGGTCGGCGGGGAGGTTGTAGTCAACGATATCGGAGGGCTGCACCCCGATGAACTGCGCCTGCGGGGTCGCGAGAAGTTCCGACATGTGGGCGCTCTTGATCGAGCCGTAAGCGACGCTCGCGTAGATCCGGTAGGACCATGGATCGCCGTCGGTGAAGACCACGACGGGGAGGTTGAGCGACTCGTTGAGTCTCCGTAAAACCCGTCGCGTGGACCGTGCCGGCTGCCCTTTGAGGTGGACCAGGATCGCCCCGTAGTCCTCATCGAACCCGTTCTCCATCAGACGGGCGTACATACCGCCGGTCTCGATGGCAATGACGAACTTCGCATCGTGATCGACGAATTCGAGATTATCGACGTTATTTGGAATGGGATAGCCCGCCTCCCCGACGTCCTCCTGGCAGTGAAGTTCTTTGACACCTCTCCGGGTGGTCTCCCGGATCCGCAGGGGACCGAAGATCGAGGCTCCGTCCTCCTCCGGCCGGAGGTGGAACGCTTCCCGCTGCATCTCGGTGATGATCTCGAGATCCTCGATGAGGAGGTTGCTCTCGTCCTGGGCGGCGAACTTCGCTTTCTTCCAGCCCTCGGAGATGTAATACAGTTCTCTCAAGGTCGACGATCGGTTCTCTACAAGTTGACTCTTCAGGAACCAGATGACGTAAGCCATCTTCAGCAGGTGGATCGCGCCTTTTTCGGTCGTTGCCGTCCGGGTGCTCTCCCGCTCGCCGTACTTCCAGACATCGCTCTCGTCGTCGTATGCGATATTATGCTTCGTCCGCGTCGGCAACCGGATGAACGGCACGATGCCGTCCCGCATCTGGTCGTACCATTCGCGGGCGATACTCATCAGCCGCTCTTTTGCAAGTGCATCCATCTCTTCCCTAGACATCGAGATCCACCACCACCTTCTTTTCATCCTCCACGCCGCGCAGATCGAGCGTTCCATCGCCCGACCCCGTGTAGACCACCCGCCAGACCTCACCAGGCCCAAGCGTACGCCGCCAGACCTTGTTGTAATCCCCGTCTATTTCGTCCACGAAGTCAGGCCGGGGATCTGCGTCGTCGGCCGAATCCCGGGAGAGGTTGTAGAGGACGAAGGTGACCTCTCTTTCAGTGTAGTTGTTCACGTCGATACGGACCTTCCCATCGATTGTCCGCTTCTTCGCGACGACCTTACGCATGATCCTGCCCTCGATCGGTGAAGTGTCCACCAGGGGGAGTTCCACGATCTCGCTCACTTTCGCGGCGATCTCGGGGATGACCGAGCAGATAGCTCTCGCGCGGTCGTCCTGCTGCTTCTTCCTCTCGCGGCGGGAAAGATATGTCTTGAGCTCCCGGCCGAGTTCCTGGAGAACGAGAACGATCTCCCGCTCGATCTCCGGGATGGAGGCGACAGCGTCCTTGCTCTCGCTCGTGAAGGGGACGTTCGTAGACGCCACGTGGACCATGATGAGCACCGGACCCATGGGGAGGCCCTGCTGCGAGAGGCCGTAGTTCTTCCAGTTCACCTGCGAGACGCAGTTTGTGATTGCACAGGCACCCTGCTGGTAGAGAAGGGGGACGCGATTTGCGAATCGAAAGATCTGGGCGCTCCCTTCAGGGGGGATCTTGCCACCGTAGCCGATCGCCGCCTCGATGATGAACGGGTGCCCGCCGTAGACCATGCTCGGGCGCGTCCGGGCCTTGATGAAGTCGAGTTGGATCTCCTTCTCAAGCCCCTTGCAGATCAGGTCCTCGCCGATAGGGGAGAGGCACTGCTGCGCCGGCGGCGCCGGAACTTTCACGGCCTGCATGGCATCGAGGAGCCGGGTCAACTCCTCAGGTTCGAGCTTCTTTACCTTCTGGGTGGGTTTGAGCCCGGCAAGCGCGATCATCTCGTCGGCGGTCTTCTTCCCGACGCGGGAGAAACTCCCGATGAGGAACTCCTCGACGGTCCCGGTGCTCGCGGCCGCGAGCCGCTTGAGCGCCCCGAACTCAATCCCATGGGGGTGGGGGAGTATGGATTTCGGACACGGTGGGACCTCGTTTGCCACCCGCTCGAACACGGTCACTTCGCCATCGATCTCGGCCGTGATCCGGGCATGCGGGTTAACGATTGCGGTGAGGCGGAGATAATCCATCAGCCGCTTCTTTGCCGCAAGGCTGCTCTTGAACTGGATCTCAATCCTTGTGCCGTGTGTCCGATCCCAATCGATCTCCTCGTGGCTGATAATCTCGGGCTCGTTGGTCTCGGTCTTGATCATCAACTCGAACTGATGAGCCCTCACCTTTGCCCCCGTCCGGGAGGTGACCCGTGCCGGGGTTCCGGTGGTGAGCTGCGCATACAGCACCGCTGCCGATATCCCGATACCCTGCTGCCCACGGCTCTGGCGGATCTGGTGGAACCGGGAGCCGTAGAGGAGTTTTCCAAAGACCAGCGGGACGTTCTCCGGCACGATCCCCGGGCCGTTGTCCTCGACGGTTATCCGGTAGACCTCGGTATCGACCCTTTTGATGCTGATGAATATATCGGGAAGAACCTCGGCCTCCTCGCAGGCATCGAGAGCGTTGTCCACCGCCTCCTTGATGGTGGTGATGATGCCCCGCGTCGGGGAGTCAAAACCAAGCAGGTGCTTGTTCTTCTCAAAGAACTCCGCGACGCTGATGCTCCGCTGCTGCTTGGCGAGATCCTCAGCAAGTACCATGTCGTGCCACCCAGGCGATGGCGTCCGCAAGGCTCTTTTCCTGCTGCTCCCCGGAGTGGAGGTCCTTGAGGGTCACCGTGCCCGCTTCGACCTCGCGCTTCCCGAGGATAACGGCAACGTCTGCGGTCTTTGCGGCGTGGGAGACCTGGGCGCCCATCCCCCGCTGCATCAGGTCGACCTCGGCCCGGATCCCGGCATTCCGGAAGGCCCGGGCGACTTCGAGTGCCCGTACCCGTGCCTCGGGCGTGCAGACGACGCCGACAACGGGCTCATGCGCAAGATCGAAGTCCCCGATCGAGACCATCACCCGGTCAAACCCGATGGCAAACCCGCAGGAAGCGACGTCGTCGCCGCCGAAGAGGTGGGCGAGGCGGTAGGTGCCGCCGCCGAGGATCTGGTTCTCCGCGCCGAGGTTCCTTGCGAACCCTTCAAAGACCATCCCGGTGTAGTAGTCGAGCCCCCGGGCGATCCCGAAGTCCGGCTGGTAGTTGATGTTCTGGGAGTCGAGGAGCGCAAACGTCTCCTCGATCCGGGCGCGCTCAGGGACGTCGCCCGCGACCTCAAAGACCTCGGCGATCTCGCGGCACTCCGAGAGGGCCGCAAGCGGTTCGGCAAGGTGGGTGAGATTTCTCTCAACGAGCGCCGCTTCGAGCCCTTCCTTATCGTGCTTGTCGAGGTATGCCATGATCGCCCGCTGCTCTTCGGGCGCCAGCTCGGCGAGAATATGCTTCATCGGCGCGAGATGACCGACATGGAGGTCAAAGGTGACCCCGGTCGACCGGAGCATGTCGTCGGCGAGCATGATCACCTCGGTGTCGGCGAGGGCCGTATCCGCGCCGATGAGTTCGACGCCGAACTGCCAGAACTGCCGGTAACGTCCTTTCTGCGGGCGTTCGTAGCGGAAGCAGTCGGCGAAGTAACACCAGCGGATCGGTTTCGGGAGAACCTTGCCTTCGTTGACATACATCCGGAGAGTCGCCGCAGTCACCTCTGGCCGAAGCGTCAACTTTCTCCCGCCTTTGTCCTCGAAGACGTACATCTCCTGGATGATCCCCTCGCCGGACTTCATCGTGAAGAGCTCAAGATGCTCGAAGTCGGGCGTACTGACCTCCCGATATCCCCATCTGCGGGCCACTTCCCGCATCCGCTGTTCGATCAACCGCCGCCGTTCCATCTCGTCGGGTAAAAAGTCCCGCGTACCCCGTGGTTTCTGAAACATTCGGTATTCTCCCAAATCATAGTCTCTTGCGTGAACCCTTATCACTTGTGCGCGGCGCCCTGCCAAAGAACCTCTCGCGGGCACTCTCGCCATGCCATACGTTCTCCCGGTCGACCCTGCCCTGGAGATAGAGGGCCAGAAGAACCAGCCCAAGACCGAGGAACTCCCAGGCTTCGGCATATGCTGTCACGAAAAAACCCAGCAGGGCCAGCGCCGTGTAGGGGACTCCCCAGTAGGCTGCTCTCCGGTAGCCGGGAAGACCGGTCCGGTAAAAGATGCGCAGGTCGCGCAGCCACAGGAAGGCGGTGACGGCAACGCCGAACCCCGCAACGTAGGCAAGATAGGACATGAGATGAAGTAATATTATACTTCCACCCCTATTTTTGTTATCGAAACTATGCAGCCGAATACCACCATCAGGGACATCCTCCGAATGTATCGTAACGGTGAGGTATCTGAAGACGAGGCTGTGGGTGCCCTCGAAGGGCTTCGCATCGAGATAATCGACGGTATGGCCCGGATTGATGCCGGACGAAGCGTGCGTTGTGGGATCCCCGAAGTGGTGCTCGCTGAAGGGAAGGAGCCAGAAGCCTTTGCAGAGATCATGCTTACTCAGGTGAAGGCGGCCGGCAGAAGCGTTGCGACGAGGGTCTCCCCGGAGCATCTCAAAGCCCTCGAGAACCGTCTCCCGCCGGAGATCCGGATGGAACACAGGGAGGCGGCACGGGCCGTCATCCTCTCTACGGGGGCCGAACCCGTTCGCCATGGGGGAACCGTCGCCATCCTGACCGCAGGAACATCCGATATCCCTGTCGCCGAGGAGGCGCGGCTGATAGCCGAGGAGATGGGATGCGAGGTTCGAACGGCGTACGATGTCGGAGTGGCCGGGATCCACCGTCTCTTCTCGGCGATCAGGGACTTGATACCGGCGGACGTCTTCATCGTGGCCGCCGGCCGGGAAGGGACACTTCCTGCGATTGTCGCAGGACTGGTCGACCGCCCGGTGATTGGTGTCCCCGTCAGCACCGGATACGGCTACATGGGCGGCGGGGAAGCGGCGCTTGCGAGCATGCTTCAGGCCTGTTCGGTCCTCGCAGTCGTGAACATCGACGCCGGTTTCACGGCAGGCGCGTTTGCCGCACAGATCGCACACGGAGGCCACCGGGCATGACCCGGGGATTCTACATCGGGCGCTTCCAGCCATACCACAACGGGCACCAGAAGGTGCTGGAGCAGATAGCATGCTCTTCCGACGAGATCGTCATCGGGGTGGGGAGTGCCCAGGAGTCCCATACAATAACGAATCCCTTCACGGCTGGAGAACGGGTACTGATGCTCACACAGTCCCTTGCGGACCTCGACTGCCCTTTCTATGTCATCCCCATCGAGGATATTCAGCGCAACGCTCTCTGGGTTGCCCACGTCCGGGCAATGACCCCTCCGTTCGATACCGTCTACTCTTCAAATCCCCTCGTTGTGCAACTCTTTACCGAGGCAGGGATGACCGTCAAATCGATCGATATGTACGAGCGGCTGACATACTCCGGCACCGCCATCAGACAGCGGATGCTTGACGGCGAGCCCTGGGAGCACCTGGTTCCTCCTGCCGTGGTGAACGTCATCAAGGAGGTCCACGGGGTGGAGCGGTTGCGGCAGATCGCGAGGACCGACTGAGGGGCAAAACCTGATGGGGATGGCCGTCGCAATCCGGTGAAGTCATGTTTAAGCAACTGCGAGACCTCTTTAAACGAACCGAACCAGTTGAGGAGAACCTGAAACTCTCTTTTGAGGAGCTTCCCGCATGGCTGGATGCCCGCGAGGAGGAGATCGGGCGCGAACTCTCCGATGCGGCCAAACCACCGCAAGAAGCAATCCGTAGCGCCCTCGACAATCTTCGGGAGATCGTTGCTCGCATGAAGACGACGGAGGGGAATGAGGAGGTTCACCCCCGGCTCCGGGATATATCAAAGAAGGCGCTCCCTCAGTTCACAAAATCGATGACCCAGATCCTCTCCCGTGACCCTTCGGGAGACCCGGAGACCTTCTATGCTACCGCCGCCGAGATCCTAAAGGGTGCACTCAGGGCGGTCAAAGGGCAGGGGAAATACCTCTCCGCTCTCTACCCGGACGAGATGAAGGAGGTGCGCGCGGCCATCAGGGAACTGGGGCGGGGGATCAACACGCTAACAGAGGCGATCACCCGCGCTCGAACGGGCCAACAGCAGGTGGAAGAGGTCCGGAGAGCATACGAATCCCTCGTGAGGATCCGGGAAGAAAATGTAGCGGTCTTTGCCGAGATACAGAAGTCCCGGGAGGCAATCGAGGGGATTGGCGGGAAGATCCGGGAGACGGAGGAGGGCCTGGCTGCCCTCAAACTGCGGCCGGATTATACCAAGAAAGATGAGGTTGAGAAGAAGATCCGGGAACTTAAAGACCTTGAAGATAAAATTGAGCGAGAGATTCTAACTCTGCGAAACCCATCTCTCCATGTTTTCAGCAAGGCCGAAAAGATCGCGAGAAAGACAGGAAACAATGCAGCGGCCACGACAATCAATCGGGTCCTCGATGCATACGCGAACCGCCCGTCGGGTGACGAAGAGAACCTGGTTCGACTGATTGAGGCAGCGATGCCGGCGACGCTCGCCATGGTCCGGCAGGGGGATCTTGTTCTGAAGAATCAGGATGAGATCCGTCTCTTCTCGGACCCAGAGACCCTGCCTGCCGAGTTAAGTGAGGTCATGCAGCGGGAGCGCGAGGTCCGGGAGGAGGATGCAGCGCTGCAGGAGGCCTTGGCCGCACTCCCGGTAGTGGTCGAGGAACAGCGGCTCACCTCCGCGCTCACAGAACTGCAGAGAGAGCGCGATGCGATGCGTTCGGCACTGAGCCGGACAGAGGACCAGGAGAATGCAGCGCGGGCATCCTATGCAAAAGAGCGCGAGAATCTTCAATCCCGCGCTGCCGCCCTTGCCGGTAAGGAAGTGGAGGTGGACGTACCCGACCTCCCGTCGCCGTCCATCTAGCCGGGGCAGAAAAATCGGCCATCCTCATCCAAAAGGAAACCCTGTTTAATGTTTCGGTGCACAAATACTTCCTGAGAAGAGTTGATGACAACAGACACTACCTCATCCGGGTCAATCCCACACCGCTGGTTAGCGGTACCGGCAATCTCGTTCGGAGGTATCGGGATAGGACTGCTGCTCGCCACCGCCGGGATCCCGTATGCGATCCTGGCAGGCGTCGCGGGGTGCGTGATAGCCTCATTCGTTCTCTGTTATCAGGCATATCATAAACCGCGCAAAGATCTCGTTTCGATCTTTACACCGCTCTTTGCATTCTTCATCCTCGTTATACCCAACGAGATCAGTTCAGGAGGCCCGATTGTGCAGATATTCTTCGCTGCAACGATCACTCTCCTCGCGGTTCGGGTGGAAAAAACGTTTAATGCGCCAAAGGCAGAGAAGAAGACCATGAAGCAGATACTGAATGAGTACATCGGCCGCATCAATCCGATCATCTCCCTGGTCGACGAGGAGACCGGACACCTGATCGCGCAGTCCCTGCTGACGTATAAGTTCGGGCTCTATGATAATGCAGCCGAAAAGAGCAAGGAGGCACTCGCACGGCTTGAGAAGATCACCCCGCGCCAGAGCGCGCTGGAACGAGCTCTCCTGATCCTCCAGGAGCGCGCCGGCGGCTTCGCCGAGTCACGGGTGACGACCAACCCCAAGCATGTCTTTGAGGAGACGGACTACAATGACCTTGCCATCCGCCTCCGCCCGGACCAGGTAGAGGATCCTGTTGCGCTCGATCTCGATAACGCACTGATCCTGCTCTACGCTGTCGGGATCGAGACCTCTCCCGATGATGAGCAGGCGCTCGAAGAGCACCAGCGCTTCATCATCCAGATCCTGGAATCCTACAAAGAAAAACTGACCGCATGACCGGGCCGACCAGGGGTAACCCCTCCACCCCCTCATTGCGGCAGCGGCGCCGATACCACGAGATTATCAATCGGGGTGCCCCAAGATCGTGGTGAGGCACTCCACACCCATCACAGGCAGGGATTCACATTGCGCTGCTACACTCATGAGCCTTTACCGGGCCTAATGCAAGCGATAAATGAACAAAAGCCCACCGACTCTGCTGAATTGGCCCAAGGCACCCGGATCCCTTTCTGAACCAAAAATCAGAGTGAGTCGAGGCTGATTCCGGTGAACTCGTCCGCGACCGCATTGAGGTCTTTCACACCGAATGCGGTCTGAACCGTGGAGAGTTCGAGATCACGCGCCGCGTCGCACATATAATCGATGATATCGATCGAGAGTTCCCGCTTCTGTTTGGATTTGCGCAACTGGTCCACGAGGAACATCATCTTCTCGGGGGACTCCATGCGGAGCTTGGCGAGGCTCACCACACACATATAAATTCGCGTCAGATTCCTGTCCGTTCCGGTGATGGTATCGAAGAAGTTCCGGAGGATCTGCGCCTGGTAGACCTCGCCGCCCATGGTGATCGAGTATTTCTCAATACCCCATAAAAATATATCGGTTCATATTCACCCTGTAAAACGCGGGTCATATTCCCGGGGATGAGCGGGGAAGGAAGCCAGCCCCGGCTCACTTCCGGACGCTGACGATCTTGATGATATCACCGTTTTTAAGTTCCTGGCTGTCTTTGATCCGCATCTTGGTCCTTGCATCGATGGCGTACAGGAACCCCTCACCGATCTCGGTGTGGACCTGGTAGGCAAGGTCACGGGGGGTTGAGCCGCGCTTCATGAGGTACGCGTCGGGGAGCACCCGACCTCTGCCGTCGGTGAGTTTATTCTCGTCCTCGACCGGGAAGACGACGATCAGGTCAAGGAGGTTGAATACTGCGGTATCCAGCGCTTTTTGAACACCGGTGCCACCGAACCTCTGCATGAAGTCCGCTACCTTCTGGAGCCCTGCACGTTGCGCAGCACTGAGATTCGCATCAGGGTTCACGGTGAAACCCTGATCGCCGGGGAGGTAGCGGATGAACTTCCCTTCGGCGGCCATCCGGAGCGCAAGTTCCCCCGCCGCACTTGCAAAGATGACGTCATGCGCCTTGAGTCGATCAAGGCACGCCTCTGGCGCCTGATCGGCCTTGTTCCCGACGATCAGCATAGGTTTGCTGATCGCCATCAGTTCCCGGCAGAACCGAATCAGGTCCTCCTCCCCGGCAGTTCGCAAGTCGACATCGGTCGCCTCGACGGCATCGCGGACGTGCTCAAACGTTATGCCGAGGCCGGCGAAGACCTCGGCAATCGCAGAGACTAAAGAGAAGTTCTTTGACTGAGCCTGCCGCAGGAGTTTCGCCCAATTCCGCGAGAGGATGCCGTACATCCACATCGACATCTCATACTGGAGGAACTCGATATCCTTCACCGGGTCACGCGAACCGATCTCGACCGGATTTCCTTCGGCGTCCGTCGCCCCGCTGGCATCGACGATCTGGAGGATTGCATCCGCCTGACGGAGGTTGTCGAGGAACTGGTTCCCGAGCCCTCTTCCCATGTGCGCTTCGGGGACAAGGCCAGCCACGTCGATCAGCCCGACCGGGATGAACCTGACTCCGTCCTGGCAGTTCCCACATGGAACGCCCATCTCCTGGCAGGGGCAGGCCGTCCGGACGTACGCGACCCCATGGTTGGCATCGATCGTCGTGAACGGATAATTGGCAATTTCTGCCTGAGCCAGGGTTGCTGCCCTGAAGAATGTCGATTTCCCACAGTTTGGTTTCCCAGCAATAGCCAGTGTTATCATGAAGAATTCCTCTACCGCACCGTTCAGCTGAGAGTAGTGTTGGGCAATACACCATTTATCACCTTCTTTCTCCGCGGGTGCGGCGAGGGCTGTGCCGCTACCTATTGCCGGTACTCTTACTGTCGCATCGCCGGAACGGGGGATTCAATTAGGAGTGAAAACAACATGAGAGTATGGGCTTCGTTACCAGGAATACCTACTATTTCGATGCCCCCGGCGCACAGAACACTCTCGACGCCGCACGGTTCGCCGTCGAGAGAGCGCAGGAGCTCGGGATCCAGAAGATCGTGGTCGCGAGCACCAGCGGCCAGACCGCGCTTACCTTCCGGGACGCCATGGCGGGGACGGATCTCCAGTTGATCGTCGTCACCCACGCGGTCGGATTCTCAAAACCCGGAGAGTGGGAGTTCTCATCGGAGGCAGCCGATACTCTCCGAGCCGCGGGTGCAACGATCGTCACCGGGACGCACGCTCTCTCCGGACTCGAACGTGCGATATCCCGTTCGCCGAGGCTCGGGGGGAGTTCACGCACCGAGGCGATCGCCGAGGCGCTGCGGCGCACCATCGCGGTCGGCCTGAAGGTCGCGGTGGAGTGCGTCCTCATTGCGGCTGATCAGGGTGCGGTCGGTGTTGATGAGGAGGGGATCGCAGTGGGGGGCACAGAATCCGGTGCCGATACCGTCTGCGTCATCCGTCCGGCGCATACGGCATCATTCTTTGACCTGCAGGTGCGCGAGATCGTCGCCATGCCGAGGAACCGGTGAGCATGACGTTTGAATCGGTCACAAATGCTGCCGGACTCCTCCGGCAGCACCCGGTCCTCTGGTCAGTCGGCCTTGTCATGGGTCTCCTGGCGGTTCTGGACTTCGTAATCCCCATATATGGGGAGGCCATTTATGCAGAGCCCCTGGTACTCCTGCAGGTCCTTGTGGCACCATTCCTCGCCGGAGGGGTCTATGGCATGGTCAAAGGAGAGAGGTTCTCCATGGGAGAGTTCTTCCAGTCCGGCAAGACCTACTACTTCCGGATACTCCTGCCGGCGCTCGTCATCTTCTTTGCGGTTATTCTGACGGTCTTTCTGCTTGCAATCCCGCTTGCACTCCTCGGTCTAGGTGCCGCCGCAGGTATGGCGCCGCTCCTCTTCGGGGTGCTTGTCTCGATCATCTTCTTCACGTTCTTCTATGATACCGTGGCGGTTTTTGAAGAGACAAACGTCTTTGAGTCGATTCGACGGAGCATCGAGTTCGTCATGAACAACCTCGGGAGCGTTCTGATATTTTATCTGGTGAATATCGTCGTCTTCCTGATCCTCGGATTTGTGGCTCTCTTTGCCTGGTCCGCGCTTCTCATGGAGAAACTCGAACCGCTCATCTATATGAGTCCAGACGAACTCGAGACCCTGATGCCAGGAGATATCCTCGCCCTCATCGGGACGGAAGGAATCTGGATCACCGCCGCCCTCTATGCTGTGGTGATCATCCTTTTCTCGGCGTTCCTCTACACCTACAAGGCAAGTTTCTTCCGCAACCATGCTGAAGGCATGTTCGCCCTGCAGGGCGAGTACGACGA
This sequence comes from Methanoculleus thermophilus, assembly GCF_001571405.1. Classification (NCBI taxonomy): domain Archaea; kingdom Methanobacteriati; phylum Methanobacteriota; class Methanomicrobia; order Methanomicrobiales; family Methanomicrobiaceae; genus Methanoculleus; species Methanoculleus thermophilus. The sequence goes on from NZ_BCNX01000009.1 coordinate 38,793, forward strand.
GAAGGGACGCTGGTATAAATACTGACGTGGGTGATCGGGGAATATATTCCCGTTTTTCTCCCTAGTTCTGATTTTTGAAATTCGAAATTCTATCCGGTGCTTCTGCTCCAAACGCTCTCCCTTCGCAAGTTCATAGGCTTTGTCAAACGATGTTCCGGAGAGGGCACAGCCTCCCGTCCCTCCGGGGGCGGGGAACGACTGCCGGAACGGCAGGAGTTGAAGCACCGCGAGGTGCGAGGAGGCCGAAGGCCGGGTGGGGCTGGGGATATAGACATCCAAAATTGGTGGAGGCGAGCATGGATGTATAAACCCGAAACCGGACAACCTCAGGCGGGCCGGATGGCCGCAAGGTGGATCCACGATCTCGCAAGCCCGCACCCGACCGATTGATCCGAACAGTAGCCCATCTAAAAGAGAAATCGCACCGGAGTCCGCGGCCCCATCACGCAAGCAGATAGATCAACATCCCCGCGACGCCGCCAACGAAGGTTGCCGTAAGATTGGTGCCGGAGTTCCCTATCCTGCCATGATTTTCGAGCGTTGCGCCCACAAGGCTATCAATGTTGGTGCCGATGAACCCCGCGATGACCGTGGAGACGACCATCCAGGGATCGGCGACGCCCATTATCCAGGCAACCCCGGCGACGATGAGAGATGCAAGGACGGCCGCCGCCTCCCCTCGCACGGTCACCCCACCGTTCGTCCCCCGGGGCACCGGTCGGAGCGTCGTGATCAGATAAGGCACCTTCCCTGTGACCCCGATCTCACTTGCCGCGGTATCAGCCGCAGCGGAGGCGACACTCCCCATGAAGAGCGCCACAAAGGCCGGATGCCCGGTTATGCCGTAGAGGATAGCGGCACCGGTTGCCACCAGGCCGTTTGCAAAGACGTTGAAGTAGCCACGCACACCCCCGTGCTCCTGGGCGACCCCGAGCCGCTCTTTGTCGGCGTAGCGGTACCGGGTCGCCCCGGCGCCGATGACGAAGAATGTGAGCATGATCAGGAACCACCGGACGTCCGCAAAGACGATGAGGATGATGCCGATCATCGCACCCGAGAAGAGGCCACTGACATCGGCAACCCTGAGCCGGTAAGAGGTGTAGCCAAAGCCGAAGGCTATTGCAGCCGCTGCTGCGAGGATGGTCAGGTCGACCTCGAAGTTGAGCTCCTCAAAGAGGAACATGGTCATCGCCACGCCGAGCGCCTCGATCATCAGGGCATCATCCCGCCCCCGGAGGGCCGCGCGGAGAAGGACCGCAGCAACCACGCCCATCACGACGACAAGCGGCGCAGTATACCCCAGATAGAGCATCACCGCGAGCGAGACGCCGACGGCGGCGATCAGGTGAGAGAGGTATGCTGCCTGTCTCTCCCCGGCAAGACGGAATGCGAGTTCCCCGATCACGACGATGCCGAGCGTGCAGGTGAAGGTGAACGTCGAGAGCCACCCTAGCCCGTAGAGTACGGCAAGCGCGATGATCGAGAGCGACACATACCGTGTATCCCGAATAAGAAAGAGAACGAGCGAGAACGGCACGAGGAGAAGCGTGAGCAGCCACGCTGGCTGGAGCAGTGGGGCAAGACCAATAAAGGCGAGGGTGAGCGCCGATGCCAGAACCAACCCCGGCTGCTTTATCATTCTTACAGTATTGGCGGTTCAGGGAAAAAGCCTTTAGGATCCGGGCGTCTCCACCTGTGCCGTCCATCATGGCGAAAGTTCAAGATGGTCCGAAGCAGGAGCGAGGGATCCACTCGCAACGCAAGGGTTCCTGACGGCCCAAAAGATCCGTCGAACAATATATTTCACAGAAAAGAGAGAGATCATACGCTGAAAATGTCGCCGTCATACCAGTTACCAAAAAACTACGATATCGAAGAAGTGGAGAGGCGCTGGCAGAGCACCTGGCGGGATGAGGACAACTATTTCGATCCTGTTTCGCCAAAACCCCGGTTCATCATCGACACGCCACCGCCATATCCAACTGGAAACTTCCATATCGGAAACGCCTTAAACTGGTGTTATATTGACTTTATCGCGCGGTACAAGCGCATGCGCGGCTACAACGTCATGTTCCCTCAGGGATGGGACTGCCACGGTCTCCCCACCGAGGTTAAGGTCGAAGAGACCTACGGGATCACCAAGAACGATGTACCGCGCGAGAAGTTCCGCCAGATGTGCCGCGATCTCACGCTCGGCAACATCGAGAAGATGCGGGCGACCATGCGGCGGCTCGGGTTCTCGACCGACTGGAGCCATGAATACATCACCATGCTTCCTGAGTACTACAGGAAGACTCAGGCATCGTTTATTAAGATGTTCAAAGCCGGCGACATCTACCAGAGCGAGCATCCCGTGAACTTCTGTACCCGGTGCGAGACGGCTATCGCGTTCGCCGAGGTCAACTACACTCCCCGCACAACCAAGCTCAACTACTTTGACTTCGATGGAGTCGAGATCGCCACAACCCGGCCGGAACTGCTCGCAGCCTGTGTTGCGGTGGCAGTCCATCCCGAGGATGAACGCTACCGCGACCTTGTGGGAAAGAAGCTCACGGTCCCCATCTTCGGACACCAGGTGCCGGTCATCGAGGATATTGTGGTCGACCCGGAGTTCGGCAGCGGTGCGGTGATGATCTGTACGTTCGGCGATAAGACGGACGTCTACTGGTGGAAACAGCACAACCTGGCTCTTCGTAAGGCAATCGACCGGAAGGGCGTTATGACCGCGATCGCGGCCCCCTATGAAGGAATGACATCTGAGGCCTGCAGAGAGGCGATCCTTGCCGATATGAAGAAGGCCGGAATATTGAAGCGGCAGGAGGAGATCGAACAGAGGGTGGGGACCTGCTGGAGGTGCAAGACCCCTATTGAGATCCTCTCGGAGCGCCAGTGGTTCGTCCGGGTTCACCAGGACAAGATCCTTGATGCGGCACGGAGGATCTCCTGGACGCCGGAGCATATGTTCTCCCGGATGGAGAACTGGGCGAACTCGATGGAGTGGGATTGGTGCATCTCACGCCAGCGGATCTTTGCGACACCGATCCCTGTCTGGTTCTGTGCATCGTGCGGTGAGATAGTCCTCCCGGACGAAGAGGATCTCCCGATCGATCCGACCATCGATAAACCGAAAAAACCCTGTCCAAAGTGCGGTGGAAACGATTTCATCGGCGAAAAGGACGTGCTCGACACCTGGATGGACTCCTCGATATCGGTGCTCCACATAACCGGGTGGGACGGAACCGATGCAAAACCCCCGCTCTTCCCCGCGCAGATCCGCCCTCAGGGTCACGACATCATACGGACGTGGGCGTTCTACACCATCCTCCGGGCGAATGCTCTGGTCGGCGGTCACCCCTGGGACGAGATCCTCGTGAACGGCATGGTGCTCGGTGAAGACGGGTTCAAGATGAGCAAGAGCCGAAACAACATCATCTCCCCTGAAGAGATCGTTGAGAAATATGGCGCGGATGCTCTCCGGCAGTGGGGTGCGGGAGGTGCTGCAACCGGATCGGATATCATGTTCAACTGGAACGACGTCATCGCGGCGTCCCGGTTCCAGACCAAACTCTGGAACATTTTCCGGTTTGTCATGGGGCACCTTGAGCATGGAGCGGACCCTGCAGCACCGGTGACAGAACTTATCGACCGGTGGCTCCTCGTCCGGCTCTCCGAGACCGTCGCAGAGGTCACCGCCGCGATGGAGGGCTACCAGTTCGACCGGGCGCTCAAGGCAATCAGGGAGTTCGCCTGGAACACGCTTGCCGACGATTACATCGAGATTGTGAAGGGACGGCTGTATGCTGACGGCGGCAGCAGAGACAGCGCCTGCAACGCGCTTCGGACAACCATGGACGTTCTCTGCCGCCTGCTTGCGCCGATCATCCCGCACTTTGCCGAGGAGTGCTACCACCACCTCACGGGAAGAAGCGTTCACAAAGAGGCCTGGCCGGACTTCACGTACGCCGACGACGAGGCACGGCGTCACGGCGACCTCCTGGTCAAGACGGTCGCGGAAATCCGGCGCTACAAGCACGACAAGGGCATGGCGCTGAACGCACCGCTCGGCCACGTCACGATTTATGCGCCTGAACCGGTCGACGACGCCGGTGACGCCGGGCGGGCGCTTGCCGCCGACGCCCGGTGGAGCACTGGCACTCCCAAACTCGAGGAGGTCATGAGCGGCATAGACTTCAATATGGCCGTCATCGGCCCGGCGCTGCGCAAGCAGGCCAGGCGCTTCATGCAGGCCATCGAGGCGCTCCCGCCGGAGCAACTCAAGAATCCGCCGGCAACCGTCATGGTCGACGGAGAGGAGATCCCTGTGCCGCCCGGCTCATTTACGCCAAAGGTCACCTACCAGGTGGCAGGGGAAGAGGTGGACGTCCTCACGTTCGGGGACGTGATCGTGACGATCGGGCACACGTCCTGATCTCGTCTGCCACGAACCCTGCAACCTCTTCTTTTGGGAGAAGTGCATCGACGATGATAAACCGGGCGGGATCCGCTGCTGCAAGGTTCAGATAGTTTTCCTGCACCCGCGCGAGGATCTCGGGGCTCTCAAAATACTCTCTCTTCTTTTCAGGATCAAGCCTTGATATGGCATCCTCGATGGGCAGAACCAGAAGAAACGTCCGATCTGGCCGGATTGACCACCCTTCATGGATCCGGCGAAGCCAGGAGAGAGGGTCGGGAATGACGCCGTCAAGGACGACCGGCTGATAGGCAAACCGTGAATCGGAGTAGCGATCCGAGATGATGAGCCTTCCCTCCTCAAGCGCGGGTCGGATGACCGTCTCGATATGCGCGGCATGATCGGCGCAGAAGAGCAATGCCTCGGTGATCGGGTCCATCCGCTCGGCAACAGCCCGCCGTACCGAACCGCCGACCCAGGTGGAGCCGGGCTCGCGAGTGAAGAGCGGATCGAGGTCGGCGAGCAGTTCCCGAAGACTGGCGAGGAGCGTGCTCTTCCCGCTCCCGTCGATCCCCTCGATGGTGATCAGCATGGGTGCCCTCTCTGGATCCACTCAAGCGGTATCGCACCATGATGGACGGCGGTTGAGACGATCGCTCCGTCAAATCCAACGTCAGCAAGGAGCCGGATATCGTCGATTCCGGCAACACCGCCCCCATAGAAGAGGCGACCGGGATAAGACGAACGCATCTCCTCAAGGTCTTTGCGGTCAAGTCCCCGCTCCGTTCCTACGGCGCCGATATTCAGAATGATGCATCCCTCAAACGAAAGCCCGGATGCACGACGCAGCATCTCCACCGGCTGGATGCCCCAGGGAAGTACACGCCCATCCTTGATATCTACACTGAGATAGCCAGTCCGGTACGCCGCAAGGTCTTCGATCGTTCTCGCCGCCGTCTCGGTGCCGACGACCGGGATCACGCCGGAAACCGCCGTGCATTCAGCAGGTGAACGACAGCCCCGGTCGAGGTAGCACCGCTCAACGAGAGCGGCACAACGCCGGACAAGACTGTCCTGTGGTTGTCTGCCCTGGATACTCTCGAGATCCGCAATATAGATATATCTGGGTTGCAAGGTGGCCAGATAGGCCTCCGGTTCAGCCGAAGGGGCTAGCCCCCAGGTGAGGGGGCGGTAGCCGGCGCGGTCTCCAGACTTCCCATGCACCACAAGACCGCCTGCCAGATCTATCGCAAGAATCAGTTCCATGTCCTCAACGCAATCACTATTAGGGTGAAGGATCATTAATTTCTATGCAATTACTCGTCAGTCCAAGCAGCATTGAGGAGGCAAAAAGCTCGCTTTCCGCTGACATCATCGATGTAAAGCAACCCTCTGAAGGGTCACTGGGTGCCAATTTTCCCTGGGTTATCCGGGGAATCAAAGAGATCGCCGGCGTCAAGCCCGTCAGTGCTGCAATCGGGGACAATGAGTATAAACCGGGAACGGCCGCTCTTTCTGCATACGGTGCCGCACACGCAGGCGCTGATTATATCAAGGTCGGCCTGATGTTTGACGGGGCCGAACGTGCCAGAGACGTCATTAAGGCCGTGACCACGGCAGTCAAACAGGAGTTCCCCGAAAAGTACGTTGTGATCGCTGCGTATGCCGATTTTGAGAGATTGAACACGATCTCCCCGTTCGACATCAGTCAGCTGGTTGCGGATGCCGGGGCGGATGTCGCCATGATCGACACAGGTATTAAAGACGGGAAGGGTCTCTTTGATTTTATGAACGAAGAGGCACTGGTGCGGTTCACCGAACAGAACCGTGACCTCGGACTGCAGACGGCCCTTGCGGGTTCGCTGAAGTTCGAGGACCTTGACGCATTAAAACGAATCAACCCCGAGATCATCGGCGTCCGAGGGATGGTCTGCGGAGGCGATCGGTCCGACTCGATCAGGGCAGAGTTGGTAGAGAAAGCAATGATGATGATCAGGTGATGTATGTACATCGAGAAGATGAAACTGGAAACAACATTCACGTTTGATGATGTGCTGCTCGTGCCCGCCGAATCCTGGGTCGAGCCCGATGAAGCCGACGTCAGGTCGCGGTTCTCACGAAATATCCCCCTAAATATTCCACTCGTGAGCGCCGCCATGGATACGGTAACCGAGTCGCTGATGGCGATAACGATGGCTCGCGAAGGCGGCATCGGCGTCATTCACCGGAACATGTCCGCTGAGCGGGAGGTTGCCGAAGTCAAGGTCGTCAAACAGGCCGAGGATCTGATCGAGCGCGAGGTCGTGGCTGTAGGGCCAGAGTCCACGGTCACCGAAGTCGAACAGGTCATGAAGCAGTATGGTATCGGCGGTGTCCCCATCGTCGAGGACGATAAAGTGATCGGCATCGTCAGCCGCAGGGATATCAGGGCAATCCTTCCAAAGAAAGGCGATGCGCAGATCACCGGGTACATGACCAAGAAACTGATCACGGCTTCGGAGGGCATCACCGCAGAGAATGCGCTCGAGACGATGTATGCAAACAAGGTCGAGCGCCTCCCTGTCGTTGATGAGGATGGGCGTCTTGTCGGCATCATCACGATGCGCGACATCCTGGAGAAGAGGCAGTACCCCCTCGCCAACCGGGATGCGAACGACAAGCTCCGCGTTGCCGCTGCCGTGGGACCATTCGACTTCAACCGCGCCATGATGCTTGTCGAGGCAGGCGTAGACGCCCTGGTAGTAGACTGCGCTCATGGCCACAACATGAATGTCGTGAAAGCCGTCAAGGAGATTAAAGGCAGCGTCACGATCGATGTGGTGGCCGGAAACATCGCGACAAGCCAGGCGGCCTCCGCCCTGGTAGATTCTGTCGACGGGCTGAAGGTCGGCATTGGACCGGGTTCCATCTGCACGACGCGGATTGTTGCAGGTGTGGGCGTCCCGCAGATATCCGCGATAGCGAATGTCGCTGAGGTGGCGCATGAGGCAGATGTGCCGGTGATCGCCGACGGCGGGATCCGCTACTCCGGTGATATCGCAAAAGCGATTGCTGCAGGTGCGGACTGCATAATGGCCGGCAGTCTCTTTGCCGGTACCGACGAAGCACCGGGGCGAATAACAACGATCAAGGGCCGGCGCTACAAGCAGTACCGCGGAATGGGATCGCTTGGCGTCATGAGCAGCGGCGAATCGAGCGATCGTTACTTCCAGAAGAAGCACATCGGAAGGACCAAGTTCGTTCCCGAGGGCGTCGAGGGGGTCACTCCCTACGTCGGCCGGGTCTCGGATGTTATATACCAGCTCGTCGGCGGCCTGAAGTCCGCAATGGGCTACACCGGATCAAAGACGATAGCAGACTTAAAGAAGAACGGGAAATTCATCAGAATCACGCCTGCTGGGTATGGTGAGAGCCACCCGCACAACATCATGATCACCGACGAGGCGCCGAACTACCGCCTCTTTGAGTAACCTTTTTTATACACAAAACACTAACATTTAGTAAGTATGCTTGAGGGCAGCGAGGTTTCCCGCCTCCTTGATATTCTGGGAAACCGGAACAGGCGACGAATAATAGAATTATTGAGGCAGAAGCCGTGTTTTGTGACGGAGATCTCAGAACGTCTCCTGATCAGTCCAAAAGCGGTTATCGAACATCTACAGATGATGGAGCGCGAGAAAATCCTCATCTCCTGCCAGGACGAGCGCAGGCGAAAGTATTACTATCTCTCGCACGACATCAATGTCATCGTAAACCTGCAGAAACTGGATGGAATTATACTCCCCTCGGTTGAAGAGGATCCAAAGGAAAGGTTTGCCAGAGACCTTGAGATGTTCAAAAGAATGGTCAGGGTTCATGACGAACTCTTGGATAACCTCGAACAACTGGAGCGGGAGATCGAATCGAAGTTCGCTGAGATCATGCGCATGAAGGGAGGCCTTATCTCGGACGATAAGGACATCGAGATCATCCTTGCCCTCTCTCACGCAGACATGACACTCATGGAACTCAAGGAAGCGAGCGGCCTGTCCACGGATGAGCTGAAACAGAGACTGGATAACCTCATGTATACAGGGGTTGTCAAGCAGACCAACAATCGATACAAAATACGTGGTACTTATGGCGATTAATCCATACGATGAGATGTTTAAGAATATCGCACGGATAATGGAGAAGATTCTGAGCGATATGCCTCTTCAGGATCCAAGGATCATCGGGTTTACGATCATCAGCGGTCCACCCGAAGGGGTGCCCTACTACCCCTACGAGGAGGAAGAGGGGCCCGAATTTGAGGTGATCGAGGGGGACGACTGTATCTTCATCACCGCGGCAGTGGACACCCGAGCACAGGGAGCCCCATACGTCACATTCCAAAATAACTCCGTGACCCTCTGCGTCGGAGGAGACGAGGAGACGGTCATCGATCTCGACTGCGAGATTGATATCCCGCACAGCTTCTACAACGTACGGCACGGCGTGATTGACGCAGTCTGCCGGAAGAAGCCCATTCAGGGGGAACTTGTCCGCCCTTAAGGCAAGGAACCCTCTTTTTACGTCACTTTTTTGCAGCCTATCGGCCCCCTGACCGCCCACGGCTGCGGGCCGTGGTTGCTCATTTGTCATATCCCCCGCATCTCCTTATGTAATGAGCCCTGCAGCAGATAACAGGCGCAGAGAGGGCGGGAGCTGAGAGAGTCAATCCAAGGAGGGCTACTTGCCGCGGCCATACCGGGGAGAGAAGGGTTAATTAACCCTACCCCTCATGCCCGGTACAGGGAGGTATGACTGAGGTGGAAGAGGCCTTGCTACCCGGATATGTGCATCTATCCCGGAGCGGCGAACTGGAGGAGCGGGCGAAGAAGGCGTACGAAGTGCTCCGCGACTGCGTCATCTGCCCCCAGGAATGCCATGTGAACCGTACTGATGACGAACTCGGGTTCTGCCGGATCGGACTCCTGCCAAGAATCTCGAGTTACTGTCCACACTTCGGTGAAGAGCCACCACTGGTCGGGAGGTACGGATCTGGAACAATATTCATCTCTGGCTGCAACATGCGATGCGAGTTCTGCCAGAACTTTGAGATCAGCCAGTGCGGGATCGGCTACGCAGTCTCATGCGACGAACTTGCCGGGATCATGCTCCGTCTGCAGGAACGCCGATGCCACAACATCAACTTCGTCTCACCTTCGCACGTCGTCCCCCAGATCCTCCGTGCAGTCGCCCTCGCCGCCGATCGCGGTCTCAAGATCCCGCTGGTGTATAACAGCGGGGGTTACGACTCAGTGGAGTCGTTGCGGCTCCTTGACGGCGTCATCGATATCTACATGCCTGACGCGAAATACGGGCGGGACGATGTGGCATGGGAACTCTCTCATGCCGCTGACTACACTGCCCGCATGCGGGCTGCGCTCAAGGAGATGCATCGGCAGGTCGGGGACCTGGAGATCAGAGACGGCATAGCCGTGCGGGGTATGATCATCAGGCACCTGGTGCTCCCGGGGAACCTTGCAAACAGCGAGATCGTAATGCGATTCATCGCCGAGGAGATCTCCAAAGACGCTTACGTGAATATCATGGCCCAGTACCACCCGGCATGGAAGGCGGCCGAAGGTGGGAGAAGTCCGGTGCTCGCGGCACTGCAGCGCCCGATTACTGCACGAGAGTATGAGTATGCCATCAGGTGCGCGAAGGAAAACGGTCTTTCCCGTGGGTTCCCATGAGGCAGCGGAGCACAAAAGACTATTCATTCGCGCATCCAGAGGAATGTGGGGTAGGTGTGAAGCCGGTGATTCGATATGCGGCGATGAGCGATATGGGGCTACGTGAGCAGAACGAAGATGCCTATTTTACCGGCCAGGTCAACGGGTATCACGTATTTGCCGTCGCTGACGGCCTTGGGGGGCACGAGCGCGGGGAGGTCGCAAGCAGGATGGCAATCCAGGCTCTGGAGGCGATTGCAGAAAGGTGCCTTCCCGCGATGGAACCTCCCGCAGTGCTTGAGCGCATCTTCCAGCATGCAAATACGAGAATACGCACCTACAACCAGGAAAACCGCCTGAACTCCGGGACGACACTCTCGGCTGCGATCGTTGATGATTCGGGCAGGTGCTGGATCGGCACGGTGGGCGATTGTAGAACCCACATCATCACGCCCTCGTCCGTCTGGCATACGCGCGACCAGAATTACGTCCAGAGCCTTGTGGATTCCGGGGTAATCTCCCCCGCAGAAGCGATCTCTCACCCCGGAAAGAACATCCTGACCCAGGCTCTTGGCCTGGAGAGATGGGTGCGGGTGGACCTAGATGAGCAGATGATTGCCGGGGCGGTTCTCGTCATCACCTCAGACGGTCTCCACGACTATCTCCCTGAGAGCGCCATTCAGGAGATTGTGCTTGCCAGTGAGCCCGAGGAGGCATGCCGAAGGCTGATCGAGGCCGCGAAGGACGCAGCAAGCACCGATAACATCACCGCAATCGTCGCAAGAGCGTGATAAGCGACCCGGTGTCCGGGTTAAAAAAGACGGAGTAGGAGGGATTTACGCATCTTCCTTATCGAGGATCGTAAATCCGATGACACGGTCGCCGTCATCGAGTTTCATGACCCGGACGCCGCGAGTTCCTCGTTTCTGGACCGAGATCTCGGAGACCTTCGTCCGGATTACGATGCCGGACGCACTCATCACGATGATCTCGGCATCGTCGGAGACTGCCATCGATCCGACGACACCGCCGCCCCGGGCGTCAACGAGGATGTTTCGTACGCCGAGCGTGCCTCTCCCGTGGCCGCGGAACTCGTCGAACTCCGTCCGCTTCCCGAAGCCCTGCTCCGTGATGGTGAGGAGATGGTCGCCCTCAACCACGGATATGGCCTGGAGGGTATCCCCGCTGCGGAGCTTGATCCCCCGCACGCCCATGGCACCCCGGTGAACCGGGCGAACCGCCTCCTCGTGGAACCGGAGGCTCTGCCCGAACTTGGTCGTCAGGATCAGTTCCTGGTTCCCATCGGTCACCTTCACATCCACCAGCGCATCGCCATCGCGGAGGTTGATAGCATTGATCCCGGTCTGCCGGGGCCTCGAGAACTCGTCGAGCGCAATCTTTGCGACAGTTCCTCCTCTCGTCGCAAAGAAGAGGTAGTGATCTGACCGGAACTCCCTGACCGGAATGACAGCAGTCACCCGCTCGTCGCCGCCGAGGTTTAAGAGGTTGACAAGGGCCTTGCCCTTGCTCGCCCGCTGCCCCTCGGGAAGGTCGTAGACCTTCAGCCAGTACGCCTTCCCTCTATCAGTGAAACAGAGGAGAGTATCGTGCGTATTGGCGACAAAGACCCGCTCGACGCCGTCGTCTTCCTTGGTGGCCATTCCGATGACGCCGCGTCCCCCGCGCCGCTGGTTCCTGTAGGTGTCAAGGTCGATGCGCTTGATGTAATTTGAAGAGGTGAGCGAGACCAGCATTGGTTTATTCTCGATGAGGTCCTCCACCTCGAGCGTCTCGACTTTGCGCTCGATCCGGGTCCTCCGTTCGTCACCGTAGCGCGTACCAATATCGACGAGTTCACTCTTGATCACGGCAAGAATGTTTGCTTCGCTTGCAAGGATCTCGGTGAGCCGCTCGATCTCTTTGGCGAGGGCATCACGTTCGTCGAGGATCTTCTGCTGCTCAAGCGCCGCAAGCCGCCGAAGCTGCATCTTCAAGATTGCGTCGGCCTGCACCTCATCCAGCGCAAACTTCTCCACCAGGGCCTTTGCAGCCTCCTCGGTCGTCCCGGATGCCCGGATGGTCGCGATGACCGCATCGATATTCTCGAGCGCGACGAGGAGACCGCGGAGGATGTGCATTCGTTCCTCGCTCTTAGCGAGATCGAACTCGGTCCTTCGCCGGACGACCTCCACCCGGTGCTTGAGATATTCGTGGATGAGTTCCTTGAGGTTCAGCGTCCGGGGCTGGTGGTCGACGATCGCGAGGTTGATGATCCCAAAGGAAGACTCAAGCGCTGTGTTTTTGTAGAGGTAGTTCAGCACCACCTGGGGCGAGACACCCTTTTTAAGGTCGATCACGACCCGCATGCCGTCGCGATCCGACTCATCGCGGATGTCACTGATGCCCTCGATCCTCTTTTCACGAACATGGCCTGCGATGCTCTCGATCAAGCGCGCCTTGTTCACCTGGAAGGGGATCTCGGTGATGATGATCTGCGGTGTCCGGCCTTCCTCCACGATCTCTGCGACTCCACGGACCACGCACTTCCCGCGCCCGGTCAGGTAGGCCTCGCGGATACCCTCGGAGCCCATGATGATCCCGCCGGTCGGAAAGTCCGGGCCCGGCATGATCTGCATCAGCTCCTCCGTGGAGACACCCGGCTCGTCGATGACACGGCAGATCGCCTCACAGACCTCGCGGAGGTTGTGAGGCGGCATGTTCGTCGCCATACCGACCGCAATCCCGCTCGATCCGTTGACGAGGAGGTTCGGGATCCGGGCAGGGAGGACAGCGGGCTCCTCAAGCGATCCGTCGAAGTTCGGAACGAAATCGACGGTCTCCTTCTCAATATCGGCGAGCAGTTCCTCCGCGACCTTGGTGAGCCTCGCCTCCGTGTATCGCATGGCGGCAGCAGAGTCCCCGTCGACGGAGCCGAAGTTCCCCTGGCCGTCCACCAGCGTGTAGCGGTAGGAGAACGGTTGGGCCATCTTCACGAGCGTATCGTAGATGGCTGCATCGCCGTGAGGATGGTATTTACCCATTACGTCTCCGACAATACGGGCGCTCTTCTTGTAGGGCTTGTCGCTGGTGTTGCCGAGCTCCCGCATGGCGTAGAGGGTGCGGCGATGGACCGGTTTCAAGCCGTCCCTCACGTCGGGGATGGCCCGGCCGATGATCACGCTCATCGCGTAGTCGATGTAGCATGACTTCATCTCGTCTTCGATGTTTATCGGAACAACCTGCTTAGATGTCAAGGTTGTTCACCTCCTTTGCGTGCCGGCGGATGAAGTCTCTCCGGGCGTCTACGTTTTCTCCCATGAGTTTCTCGAATATCTCGTTTGCGTAAGCGGCATCTTCGATCCTCACCTGTTTGAGGATCCGATTCTCCGGATCCATCGTGGTGCTCCAGAGCTGCTCTGCATTCATCTCACCAAGACCCTTGTAACGCTGGATGGTGAGACCTTTCTCGCCGGACTCAGAGATGATCTTGTGCAACTCCTCTTCGCGGTAGGCATACTGCACCTGTTTTCCTCTGACGATCCGATAGAGCGGCGGCTGGGCAATGTAGACGTAGCCTTTCTCTATGATCTCCACCATGTAGCGGTAGAAGAACGTGAGAAGGAGCGTCCGGATATGTGCCCCATCGACATCCGCATCGGTCATCAGGATGATGTGGTGGTAGCGGGCTCGCTCCACGTCGAAATTGTCCCCAACCCCGGTGCCGATAGCGGAGATCAGAGCCTGGATCTCAGCGTTCTTGAGGATCTTGTGTGCCGACGCCTTCTCGACGTTTAAGATCTTTCCCCGGAGGGGGAGGATCGCCTGGAACTTTCGGTCCCGGCCCTGTTTCGCAGAACCGCCTGCAGAGTCTCCTTCCACGATATAGAGTTCGCTCTTCGCCGGGTCACGTTCCTGGCAGTCGGCGAGCTTCCCAGGAAGACCGGTTGACTCAAGCGTGCTCTTGCGTCTGGCGAGATCGCGCGCGGCCCGGGCAGCTTCACGGGCCCGGGCTGCCGCCATTGCCTTCTCCACGATCGCCTGGAGGGTCTTTGGATGCTCCTCAAAGTACTCGGTGAGGGAGGAGTAGACGAGCGAGTCCACGATGCCCCGAACGTTGCTGTTTCCAAGGCGCATCTTGGTCTGCCCCTCGAACTGGGGGTTCGCGATCCGGGTGCTGATGACGGCCGCGAGCCCTTCCCTGACATCTTCGCCCCGTACCTGGGCATCGTTGCTTTTTAAGAGGTTGTTACGGTGGGCGGCGCCGTTGATCGCCCTGGTGAGAGCGCTCCGGAAGCCTTCGAGGTGAGTGCCTCCCTCGCGGGTATTGACGCTGTTGACGTAGGTGTAGATCGTCTCCGTGTATGAGTTGTTATATTGCAGGGCGACCTCGACCTCAACCATGTTCTCGGAGTCGCGCTTCTGGAAGTAGATGATATCATCGTGGAGGCTCTCCTTCCCCTCGCCGATGTGAGCGACGAATTGCCGGATACCGTCTTCGAAACAGTATGTGACCGCATCGCCGGTCCGCTCGTCCCGGAGGACGATCGTAAGGCCGCTATTTAAGTAGGCAAGCTCGCGGAGCCGGTGGTCCAGAACATCATAATCGAACTCGATGGTCTCGAAGATCGAGCGGTCGGGCTGGAACGTGATCCGGGTGCCCCGAAGACGCTCGTAGTCGATATGACGTCCCGGCCGGTCGCCGTATCGCTCCGCGTAGCGCACCTCCATCTCGGCTTGGGTCTCCTGGCGGCTCTCAAGCGGCTTTGTAACCAGACCCTGCCGGAACTGCATCGTGTAGATCTTGCCGTCCCTATAGACCGTTGCATCGAGCCAGCTTGAGAGAGCATTGACGACCGAGACACCGACACCATGCAGACCGCCGGAGACCTGGTACGTGTTCTTATCGAACTTCCCACCGGCATGGAGTACGGTAAGGACGATCTCAAGAGCGCTCTTGCCATACTGCGGCATGAGATCGACCGGGATACCCCGGCCATTATCATCGATCGTGATCGAACCGTCCCGGTTGATGATCACCAGGATCCGATCGCAGAACCCGGCAAGAGCCTCATCCACAGCATTGTCCACGACCTCGTAGACCAGGTGATGCAACCCCCGGGTATCCGTACTGCCGATGTACATGGCGGGACGTTCCCGCACCGGTCTCAAGCCTTCCAGTACCGTAATATGAGAAGCATCGTAAGTATCAGTCATCTATGACCTCCGCTAGAAGAGCGGTGTCCTGAATCGCAACAAAACTCACACTATATATTGGTCTTATAACCACTTATACTGTATGGCTCCAAAAAATTCATCGTTTCAGGATTATCCTCGCGGTCCACAGCACAATGGAGCTTTCGCCCGCATCTGCCAGGGAATATGAACAGCCCGACCGTGCAGGAGAGGAGCATCCCAATCAATCGTATTTCCCTGTGTCGGGGTTCGGTATGCCAAGCTCTGTATCGATGGCTACTGCTATCCGGTTGAGAAGCCTTCTTACGTCTGCAGCATCCTCTTTGTCCATGATACCCGGCTGGTGCCAGATTACCATCTTGCGAAGACGCTCAGCGAGCTCTTCGATCTCGGTCCCCCGGAACTGTTCCGGCACGATGAAGTCGTTGAGGTGATCGGCGGCGCCAATGAAGGCCCTCTCCGGCGGCAGACCGAAGTGCCGCGAAAGAAGCATGAGATTGACGATAAAGCCTCTGCCGAATTCGCTTTTTGCGGCCATACTCTCCTATGTACACCCGATTGATATGAATGATCCGTTTTGTGCGGCAGAGAAGAATCCCTGTTCCATCTAGGAAGTGTGGGGGCGGGGCTTGCAGGCACCACCGACCTACGGCTGCATATAGATGAGCACCGTAGAGAGCACGATGAAGGCCAGTACTCCGACAAAGAAGACGATCTCTCCGGCACCGAGAGGCTTTCGCCGGATATACAGGCTCGCGTTCGCTCCGTAGCCCCGGCAGAGCATGCTCGTGTAGGTGCGCTCGCCCTGCTCGTAGGACCGGATGAAGATCGTCCCGACCGTGTAGCCGATCTGGTGCAGCCGGTAGCGGTAGGGGAGCGTCCGGTCGAGGGGATCGAAACACCGGGTCTCCATCGCGGTCCGTATCCTGCCGAACATCTCGGCAAAGACGAATATGTAGCGGACCATCATACCGAGCGTGAGGGTGAACTCCCGCGGCAGACCAAGCCTCCCCGCGGCCTCGATCATATCCTGCATCTTTGTCGTTGACGAGAGCAGGATGATGAACGATACGCTGACGATGAACTTCACGAGGAGAATCGACGCAAACTCTACAGATTCTGCGTAGACCTCGATCCCGAAGGGAAGGGTTGCAATCGTATGAAAGGCGTCATAGTACGGATTTTTGATGAAGACCTGAAAGATAACGAGAAAGATCCCGAACGGCAGGATGATCGCAAGCCTCTGGAGGTAGACAACCGGAGAGAGGCGGGATACAACCCAGAGTCCGGCAAAGAGAGCAAAGAAGACGGTACCGAGCTCGTAAATCCTCGTCGAGTAAGGTACGGCGACGATGGCCACAATGGCAGCGAGCGTTATAAGAAGTTTAATTCTCGCATCCAGCTGGTGGATGGGGCTTATCCTGCCAGCATGTTTCTCGATTGCATAGAGGTCGTCGATCATACTCTTCTTGCATAGGCTTCGAGAAACGACTTCTTCGCATCCTCGTAGGTATAGGCCATCTCGATGGGAATGCCGTTCTCCTGGAGCGACCGGATCAATTTCGGTATAGGCGGTATATTGAGCCTTGTACGGGCAAGCAACTCAGACCGGGCGAAGATCTCCTCAACCGTCCCTGAGCCGACCACGCTCCCCTTATCCATCACGTAAACGAAGTCCGCCATCTCTGCAACGAGGTCGAGATGGTGTGTCGAGAAGACCACCGTCATGCCGTACTCATTGGGCAGTCGATTGATGAACTCGACAAGATCGGAGACACCCTGTGGATCGAGCCCCGCGGTCGGTTCATCAAGCACCAGCACCTGCGGCTCCATCGCGAGAATGCCCGCGATGGCCACCCGTTTCTTCTCGCCACCCGAGAGGTGGTGCGGCACGCGATCCCGCAGTTCCTCGATCCCGAGGAGATGCAGCGCCTCCTCGACGCGGTGAGCAACCGTTGTCTCGTCGAGGCCGAGGTTGGTCGGACCGAACGCGACATCCTGCTCCACGGTCGGAGAGAAGATCTGGTCGTCGGGGTTCTGGAAGACGATCCCGACGAACTTGCGCACCTCGCGGAGGTTCTCCTTCGTGATCGGCTCGCCCCGGACCAGCACCTCGCCGGACGTGGGTTTGAGGATGCCGTTGAAATGCTTAAAAAGGGTGCTCTTTCCGGCCCCGTTCGGCCCGATGACGGCGATGCGTGACTTTCGCTCTGCAATGAAGTTCACACTCTCGAGGGCACGAACACCGCCGTGGTAAATATGGGTGAGATCGCGGGTCTCGATCAGGTGCATGATAGCAAAAAATAGGAACTTTTTATGTATTTAGTTATCGGGCCGTGCGGAGATCTTCGCAACACCGAGCACCAGGACGAGCATGAGGAGGGTGCCGATCACGATCGCGATCACTTCTCCGGCCTTATCCATCCCGGGAATGCTGTAATCGGGCATGAGCGCCTCATACGTGAAGTCGTTCCCGGTCACGGCGACTACCTGCTCCTCTGCGGCGCCGGCGGCATCTTCATCGAGTTCGCTCCCCATGAAGGGTTTTGCCCCGTAGATGCTGAAGAACGCACTCTCTAGCCCGTCGGGGTCCCCTGACGCGAGGAACGGCGCGGCAACGGCGATCACGAGGGCGATCGCGATACCGATGATGACAAACTGCTTTCTCTCCATTACGCACTCACCACCGTGGGATGTTCAAGGATGTCGGGCCGTGCCGACGCGATCAGGTAGAGAGCAACCGCGGTGATGCCTCCTTCGATGAGACCGATGACGGCGTGGTAGGTCCCCATCATGGTGAGGCCGAGTCCAAGCGGGAACGTCCCGGCGATTGCAAGTTCGACCGCACAGAGGATCGCGGAGATGAAGAGCGATGCCCAGCCGGCGATGAATGCAGCGGCATACGAGTTGCCTATTACGCCCTTAACGGCGGTATACCCGTAGTAGCCGACAAATCCGCCGACGACGCCCATGTTGACGATGTTGGCGCCCATGACGGTGATGCCGCCGTCACCGAAGATGACGCCCTGCACGAGGAGCACCAGCGTCAGGACAAAGACGCCTGCATACGGTGACCCGAGGACGATTGCCGCGAGCGCTGCGCCGACCATGTGGCCGCTCGTTCCCCAGGGAATGGGGATGTTCAACGCCTGAATGGCGAAGATGCCTGCCGCAAGCACGGCAACCAGCGGCACCTTCTCCTCTCCCATCGAACGTCGCGCCCACCGGAGGGCGAGAGCAATGAAGATAAGGGCAATGACCCAGTAGACCAGGGCCTGTCCCATCGGTATAAGCGCGTCAGGAATATGCATGTCGCACCCTGACGAACTGTAATACGTTTTGATATAAAGTTATTACTAAACGTGACGGGGATATCAGCCGGTAAGAATCTGACGTACTCCTGATGCGAAAAGTATGCCCATTGCCCTGGCTAATGCGGGTTTCAGGGCGAGTTTGCGGAGCAATGCACCCGGCCGATCCATATCGCCGTGCTCCACAATCGTCGCGATGAGGTCTTCGTCATTAAGGGCCCGGCAGAGGCGGTCGATCTCTTCCGGCGTCATCCTCTGCCTCATCCTAAGCGCCTTCATCCCGATATCAAGCTCT
Source organism: Methanoculleus thermophilus (assembly GCF_001571405.1). NCBI lineage: Archaea > Methanobacteriati > Methanobacteriota > Methanomicrobia > Methanomicrobiales > Methanomicrobiaceae > Methanoculleus > Methanoculleus thermophilus. Next base: position 57,702 of record NZ_BCNX01000009.1, read on the forward strand.
CTTCCGAAATCCTTCTTCCAGCGTCGTTCATAATCCCGGAGGCTTTCGTCGTCGAACGTCATGCGGGCCACGCAGGCCGCTGCGACTGCGGCAGCGTGCTTTGCCGACCGGACGCCGGTATAGACCCCGCCTCCCGACGTGGGTTTCGCAAACCCCGCCGCATCGCCGACGAAGAGCGCACGGTGGCCATAGGTCTGTGGCATGACCCCGAGCGGGATGACTCCGCTTACGAGGTGGAGGATATTATCCCCGTATCGGGCGATGAACCGATCGAAGTGGTCCTTTGCCTGCTCCCGTGCGCAGAGCCCGACGCGTGCCCGGGTCTCCGACACCGGGATCACCCACCCGAAGAAGTCAGGGGAGGCGTTGGGGTGCAGTTCCACATAGCGCGGGTCCATCTCATGCGGCACCTCCGCCTGCACCCCGGCGAGGTAGGTCTCCGCTCGCTGCAGACCGAGCATTCGGGCGATGGAACTGCGCGGGCCGTCGGCGGCGATCAGGAGGCGGAAGGGAATCTCCTCGCGCCCGCAAACCCCGCGGGCGAGAAGCGTGGTGCCCCGGATGCCGCAGGCGCTGGTCTTCAAGCAAAACTCCGCTCCCGCGTTCGCTGCATTCTCCGCCATCTCCCGATCGAGGAGACACCGATCCACGACGTACGCCTTCGTGACCCCCGCGTCGAAGAGGAGTTCCCCGCCAAGACCGGAGAACATCCGGGCGCCGGTCACCTCGTTCAAGACCGACCTCTTCGAGACGTCGCACTCCGCAAACGCGGACGCGGAGAGGAGGCCCGCGCACTGAACGGGGTACCCGATCGTTCCATGCTCCTCGATGCAGAGCGTTGAAAGCCCCTCCTCAGCACAGGCCCGCGCGGCAGCACTCCCGGCGGGGCCTGCGCCAACCACAACTACATCCCAGATCAGATTACCATGCCTCGCAGACGTGGGTTTCCGGCGACCGGGTGCGTGTGTTCAGGCCGGCACCTGGTTCCTGACAATAATAGACCTATGGAGGCATAAAATGGGGTGGATGAGAGGTACTTATAGTCGTACGGCCGGTCTTCGGATTGGACAGATAAGGCATCCATTGGACTTCCAACAACAGCCATCTCATGAGGTTTTGTTCTTCAGAGTGTTGACTCACACTTGAGTTTGCTTGTTTTGTCTGTTCCTAATTGTGCAACCTGTCGGGTCTAGTTCAAAAATTTGAGGGATAGGTAGTTCCAGAGCATATTTGCTTTAAATCAGAACGGTGAATGCGCCCACAAAACCCCTTGCACTGGACCGTGGGGGAATCGCCATGGGGGGTGGGGCTGACGGGGAGTGCGACGGTCCGAAGGACCGGAGCTCGAGCACCGGTAGGTGCGAGGGGGGCACGCCCCCCTCCCCTGTCCCCACCCCCCAGATACGATGCCCCATGGAAAGCCGTGCACACACTCTTAAGAACAAAACCTCATGGATGGGCTCCGGTTTTTAGACCAGATCCAATATGCAACACACCCCGGGACAGAGCAGGAACACCCGAGTGTGAGTCACGCCGAATACCTAATTTTTCGTCCTATCGTGCCCCCCAGCATTCAGATCAACGATACCAGTAGCACCTGCCGCCCCCTGCCCCCATTAGCTGCATATTTGACGGATCATGCCCCAGGTAGTACCGAAATGCCGGAAGAACGGGAGTTTAAGTGGAAGCAGTGTCTGGTCGTGCGCGCCGACATCAAGATGAGTTGCGGCAAGAAGTGTGCGCAGATCGCCCACGCCGCCGTCAGCGCCTACGAGAAGGCCGATAAGATCGCAAAGAAGGCCTGGCTCGACGAAGGGCAGAAGAAAGTGGTGCTGAAGGTGCAAAATGAGCGGCAGCTCTTTGAACTCAAGACGATCGCAGAGCAGGCGGGCATCCCCGCCTCGATCATCCAGGACGCCGGGTTGACCGAGATCCCGCCGGGGACCGTGACGGCGCTCGGTCTTGGACCCGCTCGTTCCGAAGACCTCGACCGGATCACCGGCGACCTCTCCCTGCTATGATGCCCTCACCCTATCCCCTTGAGAAAGACCTCGGGATGCGCTATTACGCATCCGACTCCCCCGGTATCGGGGGGCGGCTCCGTTCAAGCCCCGAAGACTTCGTCGTCGAAGAACTTCCGCTTCCCATCAGCGACCCGAACGGACCATACCTCATCTGCCGGCTCACCAAGAAGAACTGGGAACTCCAGCAGGCGGTCAAAGAGATTGCTAAGCACCTCGGGATCAGCCACCGGCGGATCGCCTGGGCGGGGACCAAGGACAAGAACGCGGTGACCACCCAGTTCATATCGATCTACGATGTCACGCCCGAAGCGGTCGGGCTGGTGCGCATCAAAGATATCTTGCTTGAGGTCGTGGGCCGGTCGCAGCATCCGCTCAGCCTCGGAGATCTTGCGGGCAACCGGTTCGATATCGTTATCCGGGACTGTAACCCGGAGGAACTTGCTAAACGTGTCCAGGCGGCCACAGAGGCGGTATCCGCCGGGGTGCCAAACTACTACGGGCTCCAGCGATTCGGCGTCGTCCGGCCGGTCACTCATATCGTCGGTGAGGAGATCCTCAAGGGCAATTACGAGGGCGCCGTGGTCACGTACATCGGCCGGACGTATCCCCTCGAGACGGAGACGGCGCAACGGGCCAGGCGCAATTTTGCAGAGACCCGCGATGCACGGGCGGCGCTCGCCGACCTTCCCATCCAGATGACGTACGAGCGGGCGATGGCAAACCACCTCGTCGCGAACCCCGGCGACTACGCCGGCGCGCTCCGGGTTCTTCCGCCAAAACTCCTCTCGCTCCTCGTAAGCGCGTTCCAGTCGTATCTCTTCAACTGCGCGCTCTCCTCCCGCATCGATGCAGGCTTCTCGCTCACCGAGCCGGAGGTCGGCGACCGTCTCCTCTTTGCAAACGGCCGCGAGGATATCGTCTCGTCGCGGAACCGGCAGGCGGCTCTCATGCAGATCCGCCGCGGCCGGTGCCGGATTGCCCTATTCATTCCGGGTTCCGAACCGATGGCATCGCACGGTCCGATGGATGAGATCATGCAGGATCTGATGGAGAAGTCGGGGATCACTGCAGAAGACTTCGAGCGTGCCTCCCGGTTCGTGGAGACCAAGTTCGCCGGAACTCTCCGGGCGATCAGTCTCTCTGCGGATGTTCAGGCTGATATATCCGGTGAGAGTGTCCGGCTCCGGTTTACCCTCCCCCCCGGCCACTACGCGACGACGGTCTGCCGGGAGTTTATGAAGGCGGATCCCTACGTGATGATCTGAGACGCAAAGGCAGGTTCCGGATCAGATCATTCACTCCCCCGGCGATATGAAGGGGCACTCAAGAGGGCAAGTGAAAAATGGTTATTCTTCGGGACCGTCTCTGTAGAGTACGTCCCACTCGGTGACCAGGTTGCTCCCGCACATGAAGTGGCGCTTCAGGGCGAGCCGGATCATCTCTTTTTCAGTCTCGATGTGCATGCCGCCGACGAGCGACGGGGTATCGGCACCGCCGACGATGAACGGCAGGTGGATCAGGCGAATCTCGTCGACAAGGTGATGGTTCAGCATGGACCAGTTCAGCGTTGGTCCACCTTCGATCATCATCCGGCGGACACCGTAATCCCTCTTAAGGATCCGCATCAGTTCGGGCAGGTCGATCTCGTTTTCTCCGGCAACGACGAGATCGACTCCGGTCTCCCGGAGACGGGCAACATTTTCCGCCGGCGCGGCCTTGCTGACCGCGATGACCGTCCGCGCGTCCGGTCCGAGCACGTTTGCATTCGGTGGGAGATCGGCCCGGCTGCACGGAATAACGCGGAGCGGATTCTTCCCCTCCACCAGCCGAACTGTCAGGAAGGAGTTATCGATCCGGATAGTGTTTGCTCCGACCATGATGGCATCGCATGCTGCCCGGGTCTGGTGAAGAAGAATCTCGGTCTCGGGTGCCATGTATTTCATAAGGATCTTGCTGGAGGCCCCGCGCTTCAGGGTGAGCTTCCCGTCGACGGTGATCTCCGACATCATAAGAACGTGCGGCCTGTCGTATTCAGCCATTGGATCTCCTTCCCACAGATCTATCTAACGGGAGCATTTATGAATCTGGTGATTTTGGAGCGTATGCGCCATTCAGAGGGGATGTTGCCCCTCTGCCGGAGGCAGCAAAGGTTAAACTCTTACAGACTGATAAAAATATGCGATGAATATAACCTCTCTACGGCCGAAATTCATCAAATATACTGAGCCTATCGCGTCATTTTTTGCACGCCTGGGCGTTACCCCGAATCAGGTCTCGGCCCTCGCCCTGCTCTTTGGCTTTTTATGCGCACTTGCCTTCTCCCAACGCTATTTCCTTGCAGGCGGCCTGCTCCTGTTTGTCTCGGCGGTCCTTGACCTGGTGGACGGCAGCGTCGCCCGAAAGAACCATACCGAGAGCAAATTTGGGGCCGTCTTCGATTGGGTTGCAGACAAATACGTCGATGCAGCGGTCATCCTCGGTGTGGGACTCTCGGGCATCCCTATCGTCAGCCACCTCATGAATCTCCCGGAGATGGCCGATTTCGGCATCGTGGGGCTGGCGCTCATCGGGTCGTTGATCAATACATTCATCAAGCCGGTGACCTACGCAGAGATCGGCTATACCGAGAGGATTGCCGGCAAGATTGAGGACCCTCTCGAAGGCGTCGGCTTCTTCGGCAGGCCCGAGACGATCCTCGTTCTGGTGCTCGGAGGCGTCACCGGCTACATCTGGGTCTCGATACTCCTCATCGCAGTCTGCACAAACATCTCTGCGATTCAGCGGCTCTTCTACCTCTACCGGCAGTATTCCTGACGGTTGAAGAGACCTGCCCCCCTCTGGACTCAATTCATCCGAATTTTGCCGCGTACGCGGCAGATAAACCCCAAAACATGGGGGCTCATCCGGGCCTCCCGCCAACGAGACCCAGATGAACCCACACGAGGTTAGACTTCGGATTCTTTGATCTTCGGCCGGACAATCTGCACTACTTCATTGCGGTAGAGATGGTAGAGACCGTTGGCGAGGTCGCCGAGTTCGGGGAGGAGCCAGAAGAGCCCATACGCAAGGATCACAAGGAATACCAGCGCGCCCAGTTCAGCCATGACGTTGTGCGCCCAGAAGAAACTCTCGTAGCCGAACTCGCCGTTGCCGGCGATCTCAGGCAAGTAGGGGAACCACTGTTCGGCATACGCTGTAACCACGAAGACGTTGCGGAAGATGTTTAAGATGTAGATCGTCGGGAAGACCATGAGAAATCCAGCGATCTTCTGTCTTGTCGTCGACCGCACACCCCATGCGACCCCGAGCATGATCGCAATGCTCTGAATCCCGGTGCAGGCGAGGATGATCTCGGTCCGGAACCCGTTGCGCTCCATCAGGTTCCAGGCCTCAAAGTTTACAGGATATCCAACCGCTGAGAGCGCGACGGATGTCTGTTCCGCGACGACCGCGATCAGCCAGTTCCCGAGTGACGGTATGTAGCCGAAGGGAGCGTAAATAAGGAACGCAACAGCCGCTATCGTCGAGAGCTGCATTACCCGGGGGTCTGCACGAAGCAGGTATTTTGCGGTGATATAGAGGAAAGGAAGGGAGAGGATGGTTATTGTCGGGTACAGGAAGTTATTGATCGAGAAGTAGTAAGGGAGCTCAAGGAGGAGATATCCGACGATGCTTGCCCACCCGCCGATGGCGAGATACTTTCGGAACCTTCCCGGGATAAGGAAGGCGAGAAAGCAGATGCAGGAGATCAGCACCAGGTAATCCTTCATCCCTTACCTTTCGGTGTATCTGGCATTAAAGCATTTGTGCGCCCCATTCGAACGAGGCACCTGCTGTGTGGCCACGCTATTGCAGTGCGACTGGAAGGTAACAACCCCGCACTCACAGATGAGGTTGCCCCACCCCACAAATTAATTTCGATTGGGACCCCATCTCTTATAATGATGTTCTGTCCACAGTGCAAAGGCCTGATGATATCGTCCGGAGGCCAGTTAAAGTGCAAAAAGTGTGGTTATATCCGGGAGATAGAGGCCGGTGACCGGTTGAAAATGACAGATAAACGCATCGAAAAAGAGATCACCATCGTCGATGAAGAGGATAAAGTAGCAACGCTCCCGACTACGAACATCAAATGTCCGGAGTGCGAGTGTACGACAGCATACTGGTGGCTGCGGCAACTGCGGGCGGCGGATGAGAGCGAGGTCAGATTCTTCCGTTGCACCGCCTGCGGAAAGACGTGGCGCGAATACGATTAAGTTTGACTCGCTCTGCCATCCCGGGCACCATCCTCTTTTCCCGATTTAACACTGTTTTTTTGCAGCAGTAAACCCTACCCGTACGAGCCCGAACTCGCTCTCGATCTCATCACACCGCACCACCTCTTCTGATCCTGCAGATGTGAGGACCGTCCAAAACTATGGGCCGCGGCGTTCCCTTTGTCAGTATACCCGGCCCCGCGACCGGGACACTCCACCTGCGTGCCCCTCGGGAAACCCTCATCACCTTCTGCAACGCTCACCAGGAGCGAATCGAGAATATCACCCCGAATCTAGCGAGTCTTTAACCCTGATCCGTCCCACAGAATTCCCGACAACCGAACCCGGATCTGCCGCCTCCACCGGGTCGAGGTCCTCCTGACCAGAATGTTGATATACAATATACATTATTAATAATGTATAATACGGGGTAACCGGATGGCTGAGAAATTTGATGTCAAACTCGAGGAGGCAAAGTACTACACTCCCGAGGCCAGCTGTAGAGAGCACACCTGGGTAGGCAACTACAACCAGGCCTACCAGGAATTCCTTTCAGACCCCGACGGGTTCTGGGACCGCATTGCAAAGGAACTCGAATGGTTCCAACCCTGGAGCCAGGTTAAAGAGTGGAACTACCCATACGCCCGGTGGTTCTTGAATGCTAAACTCAACATCACCTACAACTGCCTGGACCGCCACGTATACAACCAGCGGCGCAACAAGGTCGCGATCATGTGGCGGGGAGAGACCGAAGACGAAGAGCGGATCCTTACCTACCGCCAGCTCTTCCAGGCAGTCTGCCGATTCGCGAACGGACTGAAACGCCTTGGCGTCAGGAAGGGCGACCGGGTCTGCATCTATATGCCGGTGGTCCCCGAGCAGATCATTGCGATGCTCGCCTGCGCCCGGATCGGAGCCATTCACTCGGTCGTCTTTGGCGGGTTCGGCGTCAGCGCGCTCAACCAGCGGATCACCGGGATCGACGCAAAGGTTGTGATCACTGCCGACGTCACCTACCGGCGCGGCAAAGCAATCCCGCTCAAGAATATCGTGGAGGAAGCGGTCGTCAACGCCCCGAGCGTAGAGCGAATCGTCATTCTCCGTCGGGACACCGATAAGCCCGTTGAACTCCACCCGGAGATGGAAGTGGACTACTACGACCTGATGGAGGGCGTAGAACGGGAGTGCCCGGCCGAGCCGATGGACGCCGAGGACCCGCTCTTCATTCTGTATACGAGCGGCACCACGGGCTCCCCGAAAGGGATCGTCCACACCTGCGGCGGATATATGGTCGGGACCTACTACACGACGAAGTACGTCTTCGACGTCAAAGACAACGACGTCTACTGGTGCACCGCCGATCCCGGCTGGATCACCGGCCACAGTTACGTGGTGTATGGTCCGCTCCTGAACGGCGCCACCTGCCTCATCGCGGAGGCAACCCCGGATTACCCGAACCCGGGTACCTACTGGGATCTCATCGATGAGTATGGTGTCACCATCTTCTACACCGCCCCGACGGCAATACGCATGTTCATGCGGGTGGGTGAAGAGTGGCCGAACCGCTACAACCTCTCATCGCTCAGGGTCCTCGGATCTGTCGGCGAACCTCTCAACCCCGAGGCGTTCGAATGGTTCTACCGTGTCATCGGGAAGGAGAGGTGCCCGATCGTGGACACATGGTGGCAGACCGAGACCGGGATGCACATGGTGACCACGATGATCGGTGAGCCCATGCGCCCGGGATTCGCCGGTAAGCCGATCCCCGGAGTCGTTGCGGATGTCGTTGATATGGCGGGCAACCCGGTCCCACCCGGGACAGGCGGCCTCCTGGTCATCAAGGAGCCCTGGCCATCCATGATGCGGACGATCTGGAACAACGACGAGCGCTACTGCAAGTACTGGAACACCATCCCCGGGTGCTACACTGCATCAGACCTCGCAGTGAAGGATGAAAACGGCTACATCATGGTCATCGGCCGGTCCGACGACCTGATCGTCGTCGCCGGGCACAACATCGGAACCGCAGAGGTCGAGAGCGCGCTTGTCTCTCATGAAGCCGTCGCGGAGGCCGCCGTTATCGGAAAACCAGATGCACTGAAGGGGAACACCATCAAGGCCTTCGTCATCCTCAAGAACGGTCGCGAGCCCAGTGAGAAACTGAAAAACGACCTTGTCTACCATGTCAGGATGACGCTCGGGCCCATCGCCATACCGTCCGAGATAGATTTCGTCGACGCGCTCCCTAAAACCCGGAGCGGCAAGATCATGCGGCGTGTCTTAAAAGCGCGAGAATTGGGGATGGATCCCGGAGACATCTCAACTCTAGAGGAATAAATAACCAACTCTTTATATACTCTTTTAAGCATGTTATAAATATGAATGAGCACAAGCCAGAGGAGTCTCTCAAGATAGAAAATATAGTTGCTTCAGCAAAAGTGACTGAATCCCTTGATCTCCCCTCTCTTGCCTCCCAGCTGAAGGATGCGGAATATAATAAAAAGAGGTTTCCCGGCGTCGTTCTCCGAATGCAAGACCCGAAGATTGCTGCGCTCATCTTTGGCTCCGGCAAGGTCGTTCTGACCGGTGCAAAGAGTATCGACAGCCTCTCACGCGGCCTGGAGATCCTTGGCGACCAGCTGCGAGCGCTCGGTATCGATATACCTGAAAACCTGACCTACAAGATCCAGAACATTGTCACGTCCGCAGACCTCGGGACGCCGATCAACCTGAATAAGATTGCAGTAGGGTTCAACCTGGACAAGATCGAGTATGAGCCAGAGCAGTTTCCCGGCCTGGTCTATCGGCTCGACGATCCAAAGGTTGTCGTCCTCCTCTTTGGGTCCGGCAAACTGATCATCACGGGCGGTAAAGTACCCGAGGATGCCCGGCGGGCAGTACAGAGAATCCTCTCTGAGTTATCCAACCTCGGGCTCATCTAACCTCTTTTTTTACTTCTACTCCCATACTTTGTGACTGCTGATTCGCCGGCAGCCCACCAGGATACCCTGAGGCGCCCGTCCAGGGTGAGAACACCGGAACTAATCCAAGCAACTGCGCCAGGGCGCATCCTGCCAGGATTTCTCCGCAAAGGAACCGAGGCTTCCAATCTATATCCGGAAATATCCTTTCACTATCGGGAAAGCATGATTCAGCAGAGAACAGGCTGATCAGATCAATGCGATGTTCGAATGAATCTCTCTAGACCACCACAATCGCCAGATCTCCTATTGAGATAATAATATTTTTATAGTTAGATTTAAAACAATAGATATCTGATGGTGAACGGATGAGGTCAGATAAGGTACGGTATTTTACACCGCGTGATGAAGAACTCGCCGAGCTTCTCATGGGTATCGGTATCAAGCGAAATGTCTCCAAAGTGCTGGTATATCTTGCAAATACCAAGGAGGCAACATCTCGGGACATTGAGCGGGGCACAGATCTCCGTCAACCCGAAGTCAGCATTGCCATGCGTTACCTCAAAGAGTGTGATTGGATCAATATCCGCGAGAGCAAGTCCGAGAGCAAAGGACGGCCAGTGAAGATATATGCACTCTCTCGCCCGATAACCGAGATCATGGATACGATTGAGAACGAAAAAAGGAAAGAAGCCCGGCACCAACTAGACCTTATCCAGAAGATGCGGGACTGTATCTCAACGCAATGATACTATGCGACAACCCTTTTCCTCACCAACAATGACCACAATTTTTTCTCCATAAGCGGTGAAAAGGCCGCACTCCAGTGCACCGGGTATCGAGGCCACCTCTGCCTCCAGGTGCCGCGGGTCTGCTATCGCCCCGAAGTCGCAATCGAGAATGAAGTTGCCGTTGTCGGTGATGACAGGGCCGTCCTTCTTTATCCCTTCCCGGAGGACCGGCCTGCCATCAAGGAGAGTGAGGCGCCGGGAAACAGATGCTGAGGCGAAAGGCAGTACTTCAACCGGTACAGGCGCGCTCAGGGTATCCACCATCTTAGTCTGGTCAACAACGATAAGCATCCTCCGGGTTGCGTCACAGACACACTTCTCCCGGAGGAGGGCCGCTCCCCGTCCCTTGATCAGGTTCAGGTCCGGATCAACCTGATCAGCCCCGTCAATGGCAATATCGATCTCAGGGTGCTCATCGAGGCTTGTGATCGGGATGCCGTACTGGCGTGCCCGCAGGGCCGCCTGGTATGATGTCGGAATACCGGCGATCGAAAGACCTTCACCGGCAATCCGCTCACCAAGCCGCTCCATCGCAAAAAAGACGGTCGATCCGGTACCGAGGCCAACGATCATTCCGTCTTCGACCATATCGGCCGCCCGGTAGCCTGCATTCCGCTTCGATCCAACCTGCTCTGCTGCATTCATGACGTACTCTTCACCTCGAACCCAGATAGCCGTGCCGTCAGGAGAAGATGCTCCGGAGGTCGTCCGTAGCATCGAAGGCCGTACAGTCCAGCGTGATGGGGGTTATGGAGATGTTGCCCTTCTGCACCGCATGTACATCGGTCCCCTCTTCCGCATCCTCATGCAGCGGTCCGTCGATCCAGTAGTAGGGGCGCCCGCGAGGATCGAGGCGCTCTTCGACGCCGGTGTAGAAGAGTTTCTTAGCAAGGCGGGTTACCTCGTAGCCGCCGCGAACCGGAGTTGGAATATTGACGTTGATGACGTGAGCCTTCGCGGGGAACCCGTTTGAGAGGATCTTCTCGCAGATCTCGCGGACAACCCGTTTTGCATCAGAGAACCGGTCCGTGATCCTTGATGGATCGTCAAACTTGTCGCCCTGATCCTCAACCTGAAGCGAGAAGGCAAGGGATGGAACTCCCTGGTTGGAAGCTTCTAGTGCGGCCCCGACAGTGCCCGATGTCATGATGGATTCGTATGAGAGGTTCTCACCGATGTTGATCCCGCTGACGACAAGGTCCGGGTTCAGGTGCAATGCAAAGAGCCCGATAATCACGGCGTCGGTAGGTTTTCCGCCGACCGAGTACGCCGGCACGCCGTTCATCGTCACTTGCGTCGCGCGAATAGGCTCAAAGATGGAGATCGAACGCCCTACGGCGCTCTGTTGGGTAGCAGGTGCGACCACAGTAACATCAGCGATGGGTGCAAGCGCATCGTAGGCAGCCCAGAGTCCCGCCGACGTGATACCATCATCATTGGTGAGCATAATCTTCGGCTTCATCCTTGCCTATAGGGATCGTCTCCGCGTGTCAAATACTTGCCCGATCGTCAGGGTCAAATGCCTGGCAGCCAATCAGTACTACGATGAAGGCATTTCTTGCCGAGTATTCCATATGCAACGACCCCGAGCTTGCGCCCGAGGGTGCGGCCATGCTCGCCGCAATAAGCGAGAGTTTTGCCCGGTGCGGCTATGATGTGGTGACGCCGGAGAAAGCCGACTTCGAGGGCGAGATCCGGAGGCTTGCCCCGGGATGCGACGTAGGTCTGGTCATTGCCCCCGACCATCTACTCTTTCGGTATACGTATCTTCTTGAGCAGTTCACCCACAACATCGGGTGTGGAAGCATGAATGCGGCTGTCTGCGCAAACAAGCAGCGGGCAGCAGCGATTCTCTCCAGGAACGGGATAGCGGTCCCCCCTGATGCCGGCGAAGGAAGAAGGGTTGTCAAACCGATAATGGGCTGCGGCACTCAGGGAGTAAGACTGACTGATGAGGAACCCGGCGACGGCGAATTTGCTCAGGCGTACATAGAGGGAGAAGCGCTGAGCGTAAGCCTTGTGGGGAGCCGGGTGACCGGTGACGTCTGCGAGTATTACTCAGGCAACCCACCGCTCCTGCTTGCCGTCAACAGGCAGGAGATTGCCATAACTGACGATGGGAGGTTTGAGTACCTCGGCGGCGAGACGCCCGTCCACCACGAACGTGAGAACGAGATCGTCGAGACCGCCATCCGGGCGATGAACGTCCTTGGGTGCCAGGGGTATACCGGGGTCGACGTCATCGTCGGTGATGATGACATCTACGTAGTGGACGTCAATCCCCGGCCCACGACCAGTCTAGTTGGCATCGCGGCCGTAATGGAGGAGGAGATCGCCGATATCCTCGTAAAAGCGTCTCATGGCGAAGCACCCGGAGAAGTTAACCTCTCCGGGAGAGTTCGGTTTGATAAAGGCGGGAGGATCAACCTGCTATGATCGGCATCGATGTCGGTGGCGCGAACCTCAAGGTCGTCGACGACGACGGCGTGCATATTCACTACTGCCCGCTCTGGCAGGGCGCACCACTCAGAGAGCTTCTCAAAGAGTACGAAGGGCCCGCTGCCGTGGTGATGAGCGGAGAACTCGCAGACTGCTTTCCAAGCAAAATCGAGGGTATTCGATGGATCGTTGGGGCCGTCCAGAGCACTGTCCCCAGCGCCATATTCTACGGCACCGATGCAGCCTTCCATACCCAGCCGGTCCCGAACCTTGCCGCCGCGAACTGGTTGGCTTCGGCTGATTATCTGCGCGAGGAGTATCCCGATGCGGTCCTCCTTGACGTCGGGAGCACCACCGCCGATATCATCCCTCTCAACGACTTCGAGAGCCTCAAAGGGCTGACCGACACCATGCGGCTACAGAAACAGTACCTCGTCTACACCGGCATGCTCCGTACGAATATCGCCACGATCCTCTCCACGGTCACGCTTGACGGGACCGCGACGCCGGTGAGTACCGAGTACTTTGCTTCAAGCGCCGACGCACACCTCGTTCTCGGCCATATCACCCCGGAGGAGTACACCTGCCCGACACCCGATAATGGTGCGAAGACCACAGAGGGTGCGCTCCGCAGGCTTGCCCGGGTTGTCTGCGCGGATCTCGATGAGATCGGGGAATCCGGGGCAATCCAGGTGGCACGGCAGTTCTGGGAAGCCCAGCGGACATTGATCGCTCGCGCAGTGGGGCGTGCGCTCTTCAAGAGTGGAGCCGAGCAGGTGATCACGGCGGGCATTGGGGCAGACCTTTTTGCCCGTGAACTGGGGGGTATCACACTGAACGGGGAGATTGGGGAAGTCGCGGATGCACTGCCGGCGTACGCAGTCAGGGAGGTGGCATCACGGCATCGCGCTGGAGACTGACCCTCGCTCTGTTGGCAGTCTCGATCGCCATCACGGCAGTCTCGCTGGCCCTAGGCTTTCCGTTCTTCCTGCTCTTTCTATTTATACCGCTGATCCCGCTCTTTGGAAGACCGCCAGCCATGAAGCGCTGCCCGACCTGCGGTTGGGAAACCGCAGGCAGCGAGCGCTTCTGCCCCTATGACGGGTCGCCGCTCAGAGTCGAGGATGAAAGTGGCTAGGTTCAGCAGGGAGAGCGGTAGAGGGATGCCGAAGAGTTCGGTTGCCGGAATTGGACCGAAGTCGCGGGAGGCGTAGTTCCGGATCGTCCCTCGATCAACGACGATCCCCATTGCCCGGAGGTACTGTGCCACGCGGTTGAAGGGCATCTGATGCGAGAGAACGAGGCAGAGGTCAACGATGGGTGATCCTAGACGGGTGTCGGGATAGAATGGCGCGTCGGCGTAGCAGAGGGCGCCGCATTTCAGGCAGTAGAATCGCTTCACATACACCTGGATTGTTCGCTCTTTTCCGTCCTCAAGCAGAACGGCAAATCGTTTTGCCCGCAGATCGTGTCCGCTCACCGGACCGCCGCACGATGGACAGGCATCAAGATCGACGAACTTGGCACCTTCCATCGACGAAAGGGCATTTCCCACCAGATCGACGAGCATCGGGGGAATTAAGAGTTTCTTCTTCACAACAACAGTCCTCTCGCTGTGGTATGTAAAAATAGGTGTCCACCAATAATAAACATCACTCCCAAAACATGAAAGACAACTAATTCATGGCGTAAAGGCCGTTTTCGGATACAATATTGCATCTTTTTACTCAGCCACATACTCACGTATCAATCAGGGCACCATATGGAACTTGAGGGTATGGGCGACCATCTCCTGCTTGGCGTCAATTACGGCAGTTTTGTTCTGAAGGGGCGCACCGTGATATGCACCCATCTCCGCCCTCCAAGACCGGATCGGACCCTTTACTCCTATGACCGTATCCGACCTAACCGGATGGGACCGGGTTTACCCACACATATTCATCAAAAACAGACCTGTTAATCACTACTGTTAAATATTCCCATAGTCCATATTTGTGTATCCGAGGTTTTACCATGGATCTCAAGTATGTACAGACAACGTGCCCGTACTGTGGTACCGGGTGCAGTTTCAACCTCGTCGTGAAGGACGGGAAGGTTGTCGGCACACAGCCTTACACCCGCTCTCCAGTCAACGAGGGAAGGGTCTGCCCCAAAGGGACTTATGCTCATGAGTTCGTAAACAGCCCGGACCGTCTCACAAAGCCGCTCATCAAGAAGGACGGCAAGTTCGTCGAGGCGACCTGGGACGAGGCATACGACCTGATCGTACAGAAGTTCAAGTCCTACAAGCCCGGTGAGACCGCCTGCCTCGCATCAGCCCGTGTCTCTAACGAAGAGAACTACCTGATGATGAAGTTCGCCCGGGCCGTCCTCAAGACTCCGCACATCGACCACTGCGCCCGGCTCTGCCACTCGTCCACCGTCGCCGGTCTTGCCGCCTCGTTCGGCTCCGGTGCGATGACCAACTCGATCAACGATATCGCCGAGTCGAAGTGCCTCTTCATCATCGGGTCCAACACCTTCGAGCAGCACCCGCTCATCGGCCGCAAGATTGTCCAGGCAAAGCAGAACGGCGCAAAGATCATCTACGCCGACCCGCGCTACACCCCGACCGCCCGGCAGGCCGATCTCTACATGCCGTTCATCTCCGGGACCGATGTCGCTATCCTGAACGGTCTCATGCAGGAGATCATCAAGAACGGCTGGGAAGACAAGGAATTCATCGAGAAGAGGACGAAAGACTTCGAGAAACTCAAGGAAGTCGTCATGAAGGAGGACTACAGCCTTGAGAACGTCTCGAAGATCTCCGGCATCCCCGTCGAGAGCCTCAAGCAGACCGCAGAGTGGCTCGGCACCTGTAAGCCCGGCGCAATCCTCTACTCGATGGGCATCACCCAGCACACCGTCGGCGTCGACAACGTCCGGTCGGTCGCGAACCTCCAGATGCTGCTCGGCAACCTGGGCAAGCCCGGCGCCGGCGTGAACGCACTCCGCGGCCAGAACAACGTCCAGGGCGCCTGCGACATGGGAGCCCTCCCGAACGTCTACACCGGCTACCAGAAGGTCACCGACGAAGCGACCCGCAAGAAGTTCATCGAGGCATGGGGCGTCGACGATATTGCCGAGGGCAAGGTCGGCTACACGGTCACCGAACTGATCAACGTCCTCGCCGACAAGCCCGGCGAGATCAAGGGGCTCTACATCATGGGCGAGAACCCGATGCTCTCCGACCCCGACCTTCATCACGTCGAGAAGGGCCTCAAGAACGCCGAGTTCATCGTCGTTCAGGATATCTTCATGACCGAGACCGCCGAACTCGCCGACGTCGTTCTCCCCGCCGCCTGCTTTGCTGAGCGCGACGGCACCCAGACCAGCACCGAGCGGCGCGTCCAGCGCTGGAGAAAGGCCCAGAACCCGCCCGGTGAGGCGAAGGAAGACTGGCAGATCATCTGCGAACTCGCCGCAAGGATGGGCTACGAGAAACAGTTCTCGTTCAAGAGCCCCGAGGAGATCTTCAACGAGATCGCCGCGGTCACGCCGTCCTATCACGGCATGTCCTACGCCCGCCTCGAGAAGCCTGAAGCTCTCCACTGGCCCTGCCCATCCGAGGACCACCCTGGAACGCCCATCCTGCACCGCGAGAAGTTCGCCACCCCCGACGGTCTCGGCATCTTCGCGCCAATCGAGTGGAAACCGCCGGCGGAGGTCCCCGACGAGGAGTACCCGTTCGTGCTCACAACCGGCCGTATCCTCTGGCACTGGCACACCGGCAGCATGACCCGCCGGTCTGTAACGCTCGATAACGAGGTCCCCACGGGCTGGATCGAGATCAACCCCGAAGACGCAAAGGCGCTCGGCATACAGAACAAAGAGATCGTTCGCGCAACGACCCGCCGTGGCTCGGTCGACGTCCCCGCAAAGGTGACCCCTGACATCATGAAGGGCGTCATGTTCATGCCGTTCCACTTCGCCGAGTGCGCAGCGAACGTCCTGACGAACAACGCTCTCGACCCGATCGCAAAGATCCCGGAGTTCAAGGCCTGTGCCGTGAAGGTCGAGAAGATCACAAAGGAGGCCTGAAAATGGCAGCAAAAGGCGACATGTTCTACGCATGGGCAGCCGACGCCGTCTGCCAGGAGAGGGGCGAGTGCGGTGGAGCGATCACCGCTCTGCTGACGCACGCCCTTAAATCCGGCATGGTGGACGCAGTCCTTGCAGTCAAGAAGGGACAGGATATTTATGACGCCGTCCCCACACTCATCACCGACCCCGCAGAGATCGCAGAGACGGCAGGATCCCTCCACTGTGGTACGCTCCTGCTCTCGAAACTTGTCAAGAAGTACCTCGACGGCGCCGAGAATATGAAGATCGCCGTCACGGTCAAGGGCTGCGACGCGATGGGTCTTTACGAACTTGCGAAGCGCAACCAGGTCAACCTGGACAACATCCTGATGATCGGCGTCAACTGTGGTGGTTCGGTCAGCCCCGTCGCCGCCCGGAAGATGATCGCCGAGAAGTTCGGCGTTAACCCCGACGACGTCGTCAAGGAAGAGATCGACAAGGGCCAGTTCATCATCGTCACGAAGGACGGTCAGCACAAGGGCATCTCGATCGACGAACTCGAGGAAGAAGGGTTCGGCCGCCGCAGCAACTGCCGCCGCTGCAAGATGAAGATCCCCCGCCAGGCCGATCTTGCCTGCGGAAACTGGGGTGTCATCGGTGACAAGGCCGGCAAGGCGACCTTCGTCGAGGTCTGCTCGGAGAAGGGGGCAAACCTCCTCGATGCAGCCGTGAAGGCCGGTGCGGTGAAGACCGAGGCGCCGAACCCGAAGGGTATCGAGATCCGCGGCAAAGTCGAGAGCGCGATGCTCAAACTCGGCGACAAGTGGCGGGCGCGCTACTTCGAGGAACTCGGCGAAGGCAAGGACCGCTTGAAGAAGATCATGGACGAGACGAGCCGGTGCATCAAGTGCTACCAGTGCATCGAGAACTGTCCGATCTGCTACTGCGTCGAGTGCAGCACGAAGAAGTCCTACCTGGTCGAGCCCGGTCAGGTCCCGCCGCCGTTCATGTTCCACCTGATCCGCTACGCGCACATCTCGGACTCGTGTATCAACTGCGGCCAGTGCGAGGAGCACTGCGCGATGGATATTCCAAACGCGCTCTTCATGCACGCCCTGCAGGTCGATCTCCAGGAGATGTTCGGCCACACCCCGGGTGTGGACATGGAACTCCCAGTGCTCGCGCTCGTCGAGGAGCAGGCGGAGCGCAAGCGGCTTGCCGACACCGGCAGCGACCAGATCTTCAACATCTTTGGGTAAGGGAGATATCTCCCTCTTTTTTTGAGACTTCATCGCTCCTCTCACGAGAGTACGGGGAGTCCATCTTTGCGGTCCAGTGCCTTCGCGTGACGTCGTATCGCACACTCTTCAACGCCTGTTCACGCAGAACCACAGGTTAACGTACGCCGTTGTATGGAAAAAGAAGAGATTGGTTCACTGAATGGTGATGGTATATGAGAGAGCCGGAATAGCGCTCTGATTGGCGAAGGTCTCCTCATGGCCATCGGGGAACCGAACCACCGTCAGATCAGGGGAGAAGTCGGCTTCAACAAGTGCGGCAAACCAGTAGCGGTCGAGCACTTCCTGCGCCCCGGTAAAGTCAAGTCCCGGCGTGGAGTAGATAGTCTCATTATCGGTGCTCTCGATTCTCGCAAAATTCAAGACCGAGAACCTGGCGGAATCGCCCTCGACCGAAGTCACCGTTACGGGCGACCCGGTTGCCATCTCAAGCGCGGATTTCAACTCTTGCTCCGGCTCGGCGATCTTGAGAAAGACTGCAATCCTCTCAATCCACGAGAGGGTGTAGTTAAAGGTGACGTCTGCACTCCCATCCTCGTCCACGGCGATCAGAAGGTTGTCTGCGCTGAAGGCCCCGGCCGGGGCAGTCATAAGCATCAGGACCAGGAAGGAGGCGACCAGGATTCCTCGTTTCATCCGCATACCTCTAAGAACCATACATCGTTCAAATGGATAAACATATGGTGAATGTCACCAGGCGTGTAAGCATTAGAGTCCTAAACCCTTGCAACTCACCCATAACGGCAGATCCCCCTGTGAGCAGGTTGAGCGCCTGTGCTCACTCATATCCTTCCGTCTCCTCAAACGTCCTCACATCGTAATTCTGTAATAAACCGGTCTCTGGATTCACATGGATCATCAGGAAGAGTTCGTACTCCGGGTTCTCCCAGAGAGCAAGAGCCGGCTTATCCTCTTTCGCCTGGAATCCAAGATCCCAAAGAGCCTCACGGATCCTCTCGTATGGTGCATCCACGGTGACGACCTCCCGGACCCTCTCCTTCATAGCCTCCTGCACATCCCGGTCAATCTTCATCAGTTTTGGCATACGAGGACCATACCGCCATACGCCCAGATAAACTTTGACCCGTTACGGCGGTTGAAAGGAGATGGGAGTGTAACAGTTATCATAAAGATCTTCACCGGGCATTATACACCGCAAGATCCTCAATCTCGTCATCCGGCTCATCATAAACACCCACGCGGTATCCGGCATACCCGCCTCCGAGATTCATTTTGAGCAGGACAAAGATTTTGAGGTCAGGCTGAACCCAGACCGTGACATCGGCGTCGTCTCGCTCAGGTATGAAATTCATTGCCAGGAGCGCTTCCCTGACACCGGTATATTCGGGCATTGACTGGATCATCTCCTCGATCTCCGCCATCACAGCCCGTTGCTGCGTTGCCTCGATCTCATCAAGCATGACCCCCACGATCGAACTTTGTGTATAAAAGATGATCCAGAGAGCCAAAGTACACCCGGGTACTGTCGCGGGGAACTACATGAGGCATTACGATGTGAGGATCACCCAAAAAGTCCGGCAAATTGCATAACCTTCATCATAAACCTCACAAAAACATACAGCAACCGAAGGCACAGCAGGGGGCACCATGGCTAGCAACGACGACTCAAGGACACTGATCCTCGATATGGAGACCGACGATCTGGAGGAGCTCTCCGAGTACCTGGATGTGTTGAGCAGCAGTACACGCTTGAAGATCCTCAAAATCATCGAACGGACGCCAAAGACCGTTCGGGAGATCTCGGCCGCGATCGAGACGAGCTATGAGAACACAAAGAAACATCTCGATAAACTCATGAGCATCGGGGTTATCCGGAAAGAGGCGGGTCTCTCCCGGCCGACCGCAAAAGGGGTTCATCCAGTCTGGAAATACTCGCTCGTGCCCGGGGGGCTTGAGGCGATCACACGAAGCCTCGGGCTGTTTGCGAACCTGAAATTGACACTCACTGATGCCATGCTTGCAAAGAAACTCGCCGGAGTGCGGGAGACCTTCGCGGGAGAGTTTGCCGGACTCTGCCCGGTCCTTATCCTTCTGGGAGGGGCAGAGGACGGCAAGGTCTTCCCGCTCGAAGATGAGAGTATCGCTGTAGGCCGGGCGGACCCGGCCGTACCCGACCCTGGGAGGCCGGGGATCGTTCTTGGTGAAGATTACGCAGCGGTCACCCGCATCTCAAGGCCGCACGCCCGGCTCACCCAGCGACAGGGTGTCTGGTTCATCGAGGATTGTGGCAGCACCGGGGGCACGTTCGTCAACGGCGCAACGCTTGACCAGGGCAGGCGACGCGAACTCAATAACGGGGACCTGATCGAGCTTGCAAAGGGAGCGATGGGGGCGACTCTGGTCTTTGTTGTTCCCGGGGGTACCGGCGCCGAATGAGGCCTGAACGGGCGGCCGTCTTGCTCCTCATGGCCACCCTCCTCATCGTCGCGACCGCCCCCGCAGTCTCGGGAGCGGGGGGGCGCCGGAGCACGCGAATGCCGACGCTACATCCATCAAGGCTGCCGACAAAAAACCGGTCGACGATGTCACCGCACCCAGGAAGAGTGCAAGCGCCCCCGGTCAGATCAAGAAGAACAACGGCAAAACGACGCCGCAGGTGACGCCGACCCCCGTCCCCTCCTCCGAGATCCTTGGAGAAGAGATGACCGAGACGCCAACCGGGAGACACATGGAGCCACAGGAGGAGAGCAGCCGGACAGCCGGCGCCCAATTACCGGGGCCGACCGGGATTGTTCTGGGCCTAACCCTTCTCGCCGGGGCAGCCGTGCTTGGTGCGCGGTACCTCAAGCAACCGGAGAAGAGAGGTCCCCACGGCGCTTCGTCGGCGAGCACAATCGTCCTGCAAGACCCAAACCGGACCGTACTCCCTCACCCGGCCGGGTTCCCGCGCGAACTGAGCGAACGTTACGACCGGATCACCTTCGTCGGGAGAGGCGGGCTCGGACAGGTCTTCTCCGCAGTCAGGCGTGACGACGGCAGGCCTGTAGCGGTGAAGGTTCCGGTCGCCTACGACGAAGCAACCGGAAAGACCTTCCTGAAGGAGATGCGATTCTGGGAGGAACTGGCGCATCCAAACATCGTGCAGGTCTACTCGGTCAACATCCTCCCTGTCCCGTACGTCGAGATGGAGTACCTGCCCCAAAGTCTCACAGACCTCGATAAACCCCTCCTGCCGAAGACCGCCGCCCGGATTGCCGCCGGCATTCTCGCCGGGCTGGCTTATGCCCACAAACGGGGGATCGTCCATCGAGACATCAAGCCCGGGAACATCCTTCTTGCGGAGGACCTGACGCCGAAGATCGCCGACTGGGGCATGAGCACGAGGCCTGAAGAGACACGGGAGAATGGCACCGCCGGATTCACCCTCGCCTACGCGGCCCCGGAGCAGATCGCCCCGGAGCAGTTCGGGAGGACCGGGCCCGCAACCGACATCTACCTGTTCGGTGTCGTCTTCTACGAGATGGTTACAGGAAAACTTCCTTACGCCTCCGAGGGCATCGCCGGGATTACCGGAGCGATCCTGAACGCGCAGCCCGCGCCACCGTCTGATCTTGACCCTGCCCTAGCCAGGTTTGATGAGATCATCCTCCGCTGCCTCGCAAAGACACCCACCGACCGTTACCAATCCGCCGGAGAGGCGCTCGATGCGATCGAGACCGTGGTGAGGGAGACTGGCTACGGACGGGCGTGAAGGGGGCCTGAACGCCAGGGTGATGCAGGATTTCACCAATTTGCCTCCGCCCATACTTCCTTTTGCAGTCGACCCATACGTGAGTGCAGGACCGCCCGGCCCGGTCGCAGACCGGGCCTGAACACTAGGCCCTGCTCGAGACCGTGAGTGGAGCCACCTGCATCGCCATCCAGATCGCTCGTCCGTCGTAGCAGTCGGGTGGGTCCAGGGTACGGTGCAGCGGTTGCTGCAGACGGAAATTCAAATTTAGAGGGCCAGATCAAGAATTGGACGATAGAAAACTACGAAAATTATCGTAGTTAAAGGAAGATATTTATTTTTACCCATTCAAGAGATGATTGACGCTTATGCGAGGAAAGATAGTACTTCTGGGGATCGCCCTGATGGTCCTCTGCGCAGCGGTGATCGGTAGTGTCACCGCACAGACGCCAGAGCCGGCGGAGTCAAAAGAAAAGTTAATCCATGTCTCCGGTACGGGCAAAGTGACGACAACACCCGACCAGGCCATCATATTGTTCTCAGTCGAGACCGAGCATGCCGACGTCAAGACTGCACAGCAGCAGAACGCAGAGAAGATGGACGCCGTGATCAAAGCCTTAAAGAAGGCAGGGATCCCGGAGAAAGATATCAGGACCGCGAGTTACAACATCATCCCGGTGACCGGGGAGAACAACAGGCCTCTTTCCTCCGAGACGGGGGCATCTGATCTGAAGATCCAGTTCTACCGCGTCATCAACACTCTTGAGGTCACGCTCAATGACGTAGACCGTGCCGGTGAGATCGTCGACCTTGCGGTCGAGAACGGTGCAAACCGGGTCGACCGGTTCGCGTTCACCCTGAGTGATGAAAAGCAGCAGCAGTTCAGGTCGCAGGCCCTGACCGCCGCTGTCGCGCAGGCGCGGAGCGACGCAGACGCGGTTGCCGCAGCCCTCGGCAAGAGGATCATCGATGTCAAAGAGGTCAACGTCGGGAGCAGTTACATCCCGCTGGCATACGACAGCCGCTTCATGAGCATGGAGAAGGCAGCCGGCGTAGCGGCCCCGACCCCGCTCGAGGCCGGTGAGATCGACGTGACCGCAACCGTCTCAATCTCCTACGTCATCTCCTGATCCCCCTCACAACTCCCCTTTTTGTCTGCAGGTCCGGGCGCTCTCTGGCCCCGGGCCAGCCTCCGATCTACCCCATCGGGAAAGCACGATCTATCCCGAGGAGAGATCGGGTATTGAGCCTATCCTAGCCCGCTTTCATCGTTATCCCGTGGATACCTGGCCACTCTATGATGCCGGGGAGCGAGAGGAGATGTCCTGTTTGAAAACGTGGAGGCGCTCGGGGCCAATTTTACCAAGAGCCAATACCCCGTCTTCTCCCATGACCGCATCGGCGGGGCCGCTACGGTTCTGGCCGGGAGTCCATCGATGGAAGCCTATGCCCACGATGCCGTCTCGGAAAAGACCCTCGGACTGATCTGGAGTCACACTGAGCCCCGGGACATACGTGAGTGGACGGAGATCGCAGACGGCATCGCTGTAACCGGGCCGCTCGTGGTGACCACGCCGAACGGTTATCCCGTCGTCACAGGCTGTGCGCATCCGCACATCAGCCGGATCGTCGAACGGGGATCATAGGTTGGACCGGTTCGGGGCGTCTGTCGTGGAGGAGGGTATTGAAACACTCGCCGGAGTTGCTTACCTCTCGCCATTCTCACTGCACCGATAAGATCGAAAAACTGCAGGCGCGGTGTCCGGAGTCGTTTCGATCAGGCGGGATCGGGATAGTGCATCAGGTCTAAAAAGATTAGGGGGTTGAAGACCTCACTCGATCTCATCCCTTCCAATAATCTCATACCCCTCGGCACTCGGGTTTTTAATCCCCAGGTCATCCGCAAACCAGAGTATGCGCTGTGGGAGGGGAACATCGATGCCATTCGCTTCGAGCGCCTGCCTGATCTTCAGGAGGAGGTCAATCCTCACATCCCACCACTTCCAGGCCGGTGTCCAGATCCGGACGTCCAGGTTGAGACCGCGATCACCGATACTGTCAAGGAAGACCATGGGGGCCGGGTTCTTCAGTGCAAAGGGGTGGGCCGCGATGACCTCTTTTGTGATTCGGATCGCCGCATCGACGTCATCCTTATACCGGATTGGGATCTGGTACGTAAACCTCCGGGCAGGGTTGTTGACGTAGTTTGTGATATTTGACGTAAAGGCCTTCTCGTTCGGGATCCGGACGTAGATCCCATCATACGTCTTGAGAACCGTCGAGAGGACGCGGATATCCTCAACAATGCCGTTTATGCCGGCGATATTTACATTATCCCCAAGTTTGATCGGCCGCTCAAACATCAAAAAGAGGCCGGAGATCAGGTTCGAGACGACGCTCTGGCTGGCAAAACCGATGACCAGACCGGCAACTCCCCCGGCCACCAGAAGGCCGGAGAGGTCGAAGCTGAGTTGCGGGAGAGCGATGACGAACGCCCAGAGGATAATGATGTAGTAGATCAGTTTTGTGAGCAGCTCAGACTCGTTCTTGGGCAGCCGCTCAGCAAGGAGTCTGCGGGCGTTTATCGAGACGACTTTCGCGACGATCACGCCGATGATGAGGGCGATGGCAAAGTACAGGACGTTCCCGAGGGTGATATTGCCAACCCCAATAGAACTATCCAGGATCTCAGTCACGTTAAATGCCATCAGTATCCCCACTCCATCAGGTAACCCCGGTCAATCATCGGGATCTTGCGGGCTACATGCAGTTCAATGGCCTTTGCCATGCCTGGCCGAAGTGGTTTATCGGCGAAGTTCGTCTCCGCAAGCGTCCTCGCGATGATCTTCATCGACGCAGAGATCGCAACAATCTCATCGTAGTAGATCTTCATATCGGTGGTGTCAAAGACCGCATATGAGACCTCTGCCCACTCGGTGTACGCGTTATGGATGGAGAGTTCCATCACCCCTTCACGAAGGGGCTCGACCGGTGGGATCTCCGGGTAAATCTCGCTCTTGTACCAGCGGGCAATGAGCCCATCCGTAGGCGAGCCGTAGAGCGTGAACTTCTGGCTGCCGAGACCGAAGATATCAAGCACCCTGATGTCCTTTGCAGATTCTAAGAAGACCCCCATCTCGATGGGGAACTTCAAGTAGACCGTCTGAGTGGCTCCTGGTTCGACGACAATCGGAGGGAACTCTATCTGCAGGAAGTTGGTGATATCCTCAGGGAGGTTGTGCGGCTCCACTGGATTGATGATAAACTCACCCGTCTTTGAGACCAGAACTCGCTCAAACGTCCGTCCTTCGCACCGGCGCCGGTAGGTCAGAAGACCGTTATTCATCTCGGTTTCCACCAGAATGTCCCCACATTCTCGGCGAAATGTACCATAATAGCGCCCGAACATCACTATTCCTATACAGATACTCAAATATTAAGTTGCTCGACTGAGCGTGAAATGCCGCCCTTTGCGTTGCCGGACGCTCCAAAAAATAACTGCTAAAATATTTATATTCAGTTTTTACCATCAAGTAAAAAGCGAATAATAAGAATGCCATCAGTTATGACAGGAAGAAATCTGATAATGCATAAATAGTAAACTACCAATCTAGCATATTCCAGAGTGAATAAACAGACACTCTTTTAAGTGGATCTTCCAGATACTCTTCTACGCATCTGCCACCAGACTGATGATACGCCGCACCTTCTTTGCCATCTTAGAGTGATCGAACACGAAGGCGCGCGAGCATCGTAGGGGATAGAAAGATAGTAATAAGCGTGAGGCACCATGCCTGCCGGCAGGTAGGAGGTCGCGCTCAAAGGGGGCATGCACAGGTAACTGGGCCGAGAACTGTTTCCAGGTGATGTATGTGAAGGCAAACCAGGAAGAAATCAAGGATACTATAAGTCACGGCCAGATACCCTTGAGCATCTTCAATCACCTCCAGCAACCGGCACTTGTTCTCGACTGCGAGGGTCGGGTAATCGTCTGGAACGAAGGAATGGTGCAATACACAGGGATTTCTGCTGAGGAAATGATTGGGAGGGGCAGTTACGCCCATGGGAAAGCATTGTTCGGCGAGCGCCGCCCCACACTGGCGGACTGTATTCTATCGCATGACGAACCCAGGAGCGACCACTACCCCCTGCTCCCGCACGAGGGAGAGGGGACGCTCGCCAAGTCACAGATCACTCTCGCATCCGGCAGAGAGATCGTCTGCATGGCTGCGCCCCTCTGCGACGCCGATGGCCAGCAGGTTGGAGCGATTGAGATCTTCCAGGATCTGCCCCACGCACCGTCGGCCGAAGACCCCTCCGAGATTTCGCAGGAACAGGTTCAGATCCTGGCAAATTCGCTGCCGGATATGATCTTCACGCTTAACCGGAAAGGTGTTTTCACCCAGTTCTTCTGGACCAGCGCTCGGAACGAGGGCATAAACCCGGATGATATCGTAGGAAAGACTCCTTACGATCTGTTTCCGCCCAGGGAGGCGGAATTCCTGATCGATGCAGCGCGCCGGGTTATCGAGGCGGGAGAGAGAGTATCAGAGACATGGTCATTTCCATGGCACGGAGATCAGCGGTCGTTTATGGTCACCATGAATCCCCTGCACAACTCGACAGGGAAGATTGTGGCGGCCACCGGGGTCAGCCGTGATATCACAAGAGACCTCCTCTGCGAACGAGTTCTCCAGGAGACCAGCCAGTTCTCCAACCTCTATCTCGATCTGCTTGGTACCGATATCTACAATACTCACATGGTTGCAGCGACGATCATTGAGATGCTCCGGGAACGACTCTCCGGCGAAGAAGCGGAACTCGCTCAAAGGGTCAAGATCACGATCGAGCAGGGAATAAACGTCATCAAGAATGTTGAACTCTTAAATACGCTCAACAAACATCAGATCCGCCTGGAGCCGATTGATCTCGACTGTGTTATCCGCGACCAGATACGGCGCTACGCAGGCATCGATATCCGGTATGAGGCGAAAAGTCATATGGTCTGGGCAAGCCCCCTCCTTGAGCACGTCATATCCAACCTGATCAGCAACTGCATCAAGTTTGGCGGCATGAAGGTGCGGATCGAGATATCCGTCATAGAGACCGCAGATATTGTGACGCTCTCGGTCGCAGATAACGGGATCGGTATCCCGGATCACTTAAAACCCAACATCTTCGACCGATTCAATCGTGAGGGGAAATCCACGCCCGGAAGTAGGGGACTGGGGCTCCATATCGTTAAAACCCTGGTTACCCGGTATGGGGGACGTGTCTGGGCATCGGACAGGGTTCCTGGCAAACCCGAGGAAGGGGCAGCAATAAAGATAATCCTGCAGAAATGCTAGCCGGTTGATTAAAGCAATTCGAGTACTCAGATATATATCCCTCAAGCGACTATATCATACCGCATCATTCCCATTGGGGACTGCTTCAATGATCCGAACCATAAGTTTCAAAGAACGACGATATATCGAAGAGTTGAGAATCCTCACCCGGGCGACCGCGCTGGACTGCATCATCGATGAACGCTTCGACCGCGTGGTCTACCTTATAAAAGAAGGAGATATGGGCCTCGCTATCGGCCGGAAAGGCAGCAATATCAAAAAGATGCAGAGGGTCCTCGGGAAACGTGTAGAAATGGTCGAATATTCTCCAGAGATTGAAAAGTTTGCGAAGAATGTATTTAAGCCGGCCGATGTCGTCGGGACCAACAAAGGCGACAACGGGAGGCTCACTGTCTATGTGAAACCGGGTGACCTTGGCATCGCCATCGGGAAAGGCGGATGCACCATCGAGAAAGCACGTATCCTCATCTCCCGGTACTTCAATACCGACCTAGGCGAGGTGCTCACAGCAGGAGATGCCCATGCGTGACTGGAACATCCTAGAAGAGCTCTGGCAGGTCATTCAGGATCGGGCCGAGCACCCGTCGGCCGAGAGTTACGTCAGTTCGATCCTGACCCACAGGAAAGGGGTCGATAAATCCCTGGAGAAGGTTGGTGAAGAGGCGGTCGAGTTCATCATTGCTGCAAAGAATCAGGTCCCGGAAAGGACGATATCGGAAGCTGCCGATCTCCTCTTCCACTTTTTGGTAGCACTTAAAGCATCCGGCACCGATGTGGCGGATGTACTCGACGAGCTTGCCGCACGTCGAAAGTAAGAGAGGGCCCTCCCGGTGGATTAGAGGTACTCCTTTAAGTCCACCATCCTCGGGAGGTCATCCTTCTTCACTGCTGCGGACTCCACAACAGTGTCCTCAATCATGATGGGAGCACGGTAGCGCAGAGCGATGGCTATCCCATCACTGGGCCGGCAATCCATGATCTCAGTGCGGGAGCCCTGCCGGAGGAGGAGTTTGGCATAGAAGACACCCTCCTCCAGGGAATCGATGTGCAGAGCATCCAGAGTTATGTCAAAATTTCGAAACAGCTCAACGATGAGGTCGTGGGTGATAGGCCGGGGCAGCATCTCACTATTGAGCGCGTTGTTGATCGAGATTGCCTCCCAGAGCCCGACATATATGGGTATCGTGCTGTCGCCCCCGGCATCCAGGACGACTGTCGGTGCTGCCCCCATCTCGCTCACCGACATGAACACGCCCTGAACCCTACAACTTTGAGCCGCCATGTGATCACCAGTTCATAAGTTTAATGAGGTTTAAATCTTGGGGTCTTCACTGCCGGTGATTTGTGCGGGCAAGGATCTCGCGTCGTACGATGACAAGACTCGAGAGCAGGCCGAGCAGGATGTTGAGGTAGTAGAGGATCAGCCTCCAGAGGAGGACGAAGACACCCACGATCGAAGACGGGACAAAGATGCTATAGAGCGACGTGGCGCCAAGCTCGGCAATCCCGGAACTGCCGGGGGTGAGGGGGATCATCATGATGATGGCGATGATTAGCTGGACAACGAACGACTCGATGAGGTACGGCGGCTGTCCGAGGCCGACAAGGAGCAGCGATGCGATGGCGAACTCCGAGAGCCAGAAGAGCAACGTGAAGAGAAAACCCCACACAAGGCCGCTTCTACCGTGATTCATGAACTTGACAAGGCCCGCATTGAAGTTGTCCACCTCCCGGTCGATCGTATCAAGCAGGCTCTCAAGCCGCTTCAAGCGCCAGCGCCGGTCGATCCAGCGTGATATCCACTTAAGGACCCGTTTGAGGCTATCAGGGTTCTTCACCGAGTAGACAAAGAACAGCACAAAGAGCGTGACGAGGATCCAGGCGGTGTACATCAGGAGGCTAAGACCACTGAACCCCGAGGTGAGGCTGCTCCAGTATCGGCCGAGGAAGAGCATAGAGAAGGCTCCAAGCAATCCAAGGACAATCCCGTCAAGTATCCGTTCCATCACGACGACGGCGGTCGCGTCCCCGACCGGGACGTTTGCCCGGTAGAGTTCATGAATCCGGACCGGCTCCCCGCCTGCTTGGGACGGGGTGACCGCCGCAACGAGCATGTTCGCGAGCACCAGGTTCAGACAGTGTTTGAAGTTCACCCGAAATCCTAGTGACGCCGACATTCCCTGGATACGGAGCGCCCAGAAGACAAGCGAGACGATGTGGAAGAGAACGGCGAGGGCAAGGTAGAGTGGGTTAATCCGGCTGAGGTACTCGACCGTCATCTCATCGACGGTGAAGTACAGGACACCGATCAGCACAAGGACACTAAAGCTGATCGAGACGAGCAGCCATTTCCACTGAGACCTATTCATCCTCAACCCCCCGGCATCAGGCCGGATCCACGATCTTTTCTGGATTTTCGAACAATTTCAGGAGAAAAATGCCTGAAATCGGATTAATAAAGTATTGTGTAGGAAGTATATAACGATGATTTTATGTTGAGACCGGGTCTAGACCCCTAGACGGTAAAGAGATCGCGCTCACCGGTTATTCTGAAAAGCCCCGCGCGGATGCCGGCGTCCAGCCAGGCATACCCATAACTATATCGGGCAAGGGCTCCGGGAAGATCCACGGCCTCGAGACGCTCCACGCCTTCTTTATACCAGAACGCTGCCCAGGAGTAAAGCACCTCCCCCCCCGCATAGAGCGGACTTGCCTCGTCCGCCCCCACTTCGACCGCAGACAGAGCAGCATTGAGCATCCTGCGATACCGATGGGTCTTTTCGTGCAGGTGGGCGCTCATGGCATCCGGGATCTGCGCATCCACTCCGACTGGCGGATGGCCTGACTGCGGCTCAAGCAATCCCAGGCTTGTGCCGCAGTCAAGCCACCCGAGCCCGTAGGCAAAGGCTGCAAGCGCGTTTACCGGATCGCCCGTTCGAAGAAACGTCCAACCATCACTTAAGTACGCTGCAGCCATCTCGAGCACCTCGTCCGCCGCCCGGCCAAGAGGCGTTCCTGCCGGAACGGCAGTCCTGGTCCGGGAGAGAGCCTCCGAGAAGAGTGCCCCGTACTCTTCGAGGGTCATAGATCGGCAAAGACCTCCAGATACTCACGCTCCATGGGATGGAGGTCCGCCGGGACGACGAGAACGTGGAGTGGAGGTCCAAAATCGGTCTCCTTGAGTTTCGCACCGGTCCCAGCCCGGACTACGGGGTTCTCGGACCCAGCCCGGGCGATGCCCACGTAGAGCGTGGGCGGCTCGATCCCGCACTTCTCCGCCATCTCCTCGAGGATGGTGATCGCCTCTGGTATGCGCATGTAGCGATCCTTCTGGATATCGAGGTAGACGAGCGTATGGAGGGAGAGTTCAAGGTTTTTGGCTATCGTCTCGATGGGAGTCGTCGGGAACCACCCCCTGGCCGGGAACGGAACCGAACAGGACTTTCCGAACCGGTAGTTCTGGAGACCCGAAAGACCCGAGACTGCGCTCGATATGGACGATGCGTGAATGATGGAGGTCGCAACCCCGGCAGCAGCCGCCCGTATCCGGAGATCGGCGTGTGTCGTCGAGATCATGGGGTCCCCTCCGGTCAGGAACGCCACCTGACCACTCGCCGCACGCTCGATGATCTCATGGGGGTCCTGTTCAACATCCTCGCGTGCAAGCACCCTGATCTCCTTCCCAAAGAACGCCTCCATCTCGGAGACGTCCGCACCCATCAGCCGCGACGTGTATGCCTCCAGATAGACTGCATCAGCATTCCTGACGTAATCAAGGCCTTTGACGGAGATATCACCGAGATCGTAGAGGCCGAGACCCACGAACGTTAACATGATCAAATCACTCCTCAACTGTCGGCGCTCCTGCATCGTAGAAGTAACGGATCACGGGGGGTGGGTCCTACCCCAGAAGATGGAAGAGAAGAGCCCCGACAAAGAGACCGAGGGCGACAGTATATGCCGTGATCGCAAGCGTGATCCGTGCCCCGACCTCACGCAGGAGGACCGTGATGGTCGCAAGGCAGGGGACGAAGAGGACGGTCACGATCGCAAAGATATAGAGTTGGAGGGACGAGAGCACCGAGCCGAGGTCTGCAGTGCCCGCGAGGATGGCAAGGGTCTCAAATGCCATCTCCTTTCGCAAGATCCCGAAGATGAGGGCTGTTGCAGAGTACCCGGGAAGACCGAGGAGGGCCATGGTGTAGGGCTCCACGATCTGCTCAAAGAGGGTCATGATGCCGAAGAACTCAAGCAGCCCAAGGACGACGCTTCCTGCAAGGAGGAGGGGCATCGCGATGAAGAGAAACTCGGAGAGGCGCGACCAGGCCTTTTTTAGCACCAACCGCGGGTCCGGCCGACGGAGCGGGACCATCTCCATGATCATCCCGAAGCGCTCCCCGGGTGTCACACGGGAGAGGAAGAGGCCCGTTATGAGGATCAGAACAAAGACAATGGCGTAGACGCTGAACGCCGCCCCGATCCCGACGAAGGCTGCCACAATCCCGGCGATGACGACGGTCCGCGCCGAACATGGGACCATCGTGGCCAGGAACGAGCCGATTATTCGCTCGCGCCGCGAGTGCAGGAGCCGTACGCTCATGATGGCCGGCACGTTGCACCCGAACGCCAGGGTGAGGGGGATGACCGCCCCACCGTGCATGCCGAGACGGTGCATCGCGTTGTCGGCGAGAAACGCCGCCCGGGTCATGTATCCGGAGTCCTCGAGGATGGAGATGAAGATATAGAAGAGGAGGACGTACGGGAACGCTATCCCAAAACCAGCCTGGAGCGCGAGCAGGATGGAGGCTCCCACTACATCGATGAGCGGCGGCAACCCGAGCATGTGGAACGGCTCCAGTGCAAATACATCGAAGAGTTCGACGATCATCTCCTCAAGAAACGTCCCGAGCGCAAAGACCAGGAGGAGCATCCCCACGAGAACCCCAAGGAGAATGGGGATGCCCGGGAAGGCCCGCGTCAGGAAGCCGTCGAGGTCGGACCGGGGGAGCATCACGTCTTCTTTGAGCATCAGATCGGCGATCTGGTGGGCGAAGTTATGCCGGTTGGCAGCAATGATCTGGGCGGCCGTCATCCGGTGCCGGGACTCGATCTCGTCGGCGATCGCTCGTGCCGCTTCGAGCAGTTCCGGGTTATCGCCGATGCCCTGAAGCGCCTGGATGCTCTCTACACGATCGGCTCCAAAGATCTTCCCGAGGCTTCGGACGGCAGCTTCGATATGATGGTCGTACGGGATCTCCACCGTCGCCGGCCGGGTTGCGGCAAGGGCCGCCGGGATGATCTGATCGATGTTCTTCCCCTGCGCTGCGGCCGCGAGAATCACATCGACACCGAGGAGGTCGCGGAGCGGGTTGGTGTCAATCTCAAGCCCCTGTTTTACGGCTTCGTCGACCATGTTCAGCACAACGACCATCGGGAGCCCGTACTCCGCAACCTGGAGGAGGAGGTAGAGGTTGCGCTCCAGACGGGTGACGTTGGTCACCACAATAACCGCATCGATCTCCCGCTGCCCCAGGAACTCGCGGACCAGGGCCTCCTCCTCGGATTCACCATCCAGTGAGTAGACACCGGGGAGATCCACGAGTTCGATCATCTCGCGCTGAAAACAGGTGTTGCCCCGCTGCAACTCGACGGTGGTCCCGGGATAGTTGCTCACCTCGACCCCGAGGCCGGTGAGCTGGTTGAAGATCAGGGACTTGCCCACACTGGGATTACCGACCAGCGCAAACCTCATGGACACGACTCCACAATGATCGACGCTGCGACCTCAGGGCTGATGCCGATGTCGCATCCTTTTGCTCTGACGACGACCGAGTTGTTCGGGAGTTTCCGCCGGATCTGTACGACCTCTCCAGGGAAGATGCCGAGATCAAGCAGCCTGCGGTTCCGCCGGGGACTTCGTATCATCGCCACCCGGACGGTGTCGCCCTCCTTGCAGTCGAGCAGCGTACAGGCATCCCGCCCACGGCAGCGCCCCATACGTCCCGGCGCGGGCTGGTTGCCCCCCATGTAGGTGGAGAGCCGATCGATGGTCTCGTCGGAGATACCGTGTTCAAGCGCGCAGGCCTCTTTGCTCGCTCTATCCGCATCGACGCCGAGCATCTCTGTCAGGAAGCACTGGAGAACGCGGTGTTTCCGCGCCACCCGCGATGCCAATGTGAATCCTCTCTCGGTCAGTCTGACGGCACCGCCGGGAGCTTGCTCAAGATATCCTTCCTCGATCAGGGAGGTTAGCGTATCCTCGACGACCGTCCTTTCGGTATCGAGTGCGTCCGCTATCTCCTGCAACGCCACAGGACGCTTGCCGTCTCCCGTGATCGTGAGGATGGCCTCAAGGTAATCCTCGAATGCGGAGGGAAGCATGCTACATTCTTTTTAACTTATGGCAGTTTATGGGTTTGGATGACGTCATAGAGATCGGGGTGATGCACCCGATCTAGGGAGATCGGTTTCTCTATGGTTTCACCAGGATGAGACAGATGATGGGCCAGAAGAAGGAGATCACAAACAGGGAGATTGCCGATCGGCTTTCAACCATGGCCCGCCTGCTCGAGATCGCAGGAGAGGACCGACACAAGGTCCAGGCCTATGAGCGGGCGGCACGCCGGATCGAGCACCTCTCCTTCCCGGCCGCCGGATGCAGCGAGGAGGAACTCACTCGCATCCCGGGCATCGGGGTCCGGATAGCCGGCCAGATCCGCGAGATTGCGGTGACCGGAACATTTGCGGAACTCGAGACCTTGCGGACCGCCATCCCGGGTTCGCTCATCGAACTCCTTGGCGTTGCCGGCGTTGGACCACGAACCCTGCATCTCCTCTGGAAGAGGCTTGGCATCGAGACGATCGACGACCTGGAGCGGGCGGCAAAGGCGCGCCGGCTCCGTACGCTTCCCGGGTTTGGGGCAAAGAAGGAGGAAACAATTGCAAAAGGGGCTCGGCAATTCCGCCGGAGACCTGATACGATGACCCGCCCGCAGGTCGAGGCAGTTCTTGCAAACCTCAGAGCGTTCCTCCCGGAGGGAGAGTATACGGTTACCGGGAGTTACCGGCGGGGCGCCGCCACGATCGACGAGATCGAGGTCGTCACCATCGCCGATAAGGCAGCAGTTGCGGAAAGCCTTGCTACCATCGATGGGGCGCATCTGAATCTTCGGTTCACCGATCCGGCGAGATACGGCACCGCGCTCCTCTGCTCCACCGGGTCGGCCAACTTCCTGGAGAAACTTGCGGATGTGGCGCGCAAGAAGGGATACCGGCTCACTCCCGACGGTCTTTCGAGCATATCGGACGGGCGGGTGCATACGTTTGCGAGCGAAGAAGAGGTCTTCTCGTTTCTCGGGATGGCGCCCATCCCGCCCGAACTGCGTGAGGACCGCGGCGAGATAGAACTTGCCCAGAGACTCACCCTCCCAGATCTGGTTGATATCCATGATGTGCGGGGTGATCTCCATGCCCACACCGTCGCGAGCGACGGTCGCCAGTCGCTTGAGGAGGTAGCCGAGGCAGGGGATACCCGGGGCTACGAGTATATTGTGATCACCGACCACTCATCGAGAGTGAGACCAGAGACTCTTCTCAAGCAGCGGGACGCGATCGATAAGATCAACCAGCGGCACACCTGCCAGCTCCTTCTCGGGAGTGAAGTAGATATCAGGAGCGACGGCACGCTTGGGTATCCGAATAGAATTCTTGCGGACCTCGACCTGGTTATTGCAAGTATTCACTCAGGGTTCGGCCAGAACCAGGACATTGTGACCCGCCGGGTTCTTTCCGCAATGGAGAACGAGCACGTGGATATCATAGGACATCCGACGGGCCGCCTTCTCGGAAAGAGACCGGCCTATGCGGTCGATCTCTTCCGGGTGATAGACCATGCAGCGGAAACAGGGACGGCACTCGAGATCAATGCATCCCCTCACCGGCTCGATCTTGAGGATATTTATATCTGGCACGCGAAGAAGAAGGGAGTGAAGTTGGCAGTAGGGACCGACGCTCACCGTACCGGTGAGTTTGAAAATATGCGCTACGGGATTGCACTGGCACGCCGGGGCTGGTGCGCCCCGAACGATATTCTGAATACTCTACCCCTATCCAGTCTACAGGAGTGGCTCTCGTGATCTATCGGCTCTACGAGAAGATCCTCCTTCGCGATCTCCAAAAACTCCCGGAACAGATCTGTTTCATGATCACCGGGCAGGATATGCTCGATGCCCCCGAGAATATCTTCCGTGCCACCGAATGGTCCCGCGAACTCGGAATTAGGAGCGTCATGTTCCACATCAGTACCGACGCTCCGGCCAGCCTTGAGCGGTGCCTACCACGTATTCGCGCAATTTCCTCGATTGCGCGACTGACCCTCTATTACCTGGACAAAAAGGAGGTCAGCGGTGAGGGAATGGACGTGACGGTAGCGATCGGGAAGAGCGGACGGGAGGAGATCGCCGACTGTATCAGGAGGATGGCCAAGGACGGTATCGATCCTGAGGCGGTCGACGAAGACCTGCTTGAGTCCTACCTCACGTACAAGTATGAGCCGGACCTCGTCATCAAGACCGGCGGGGACCACCTGACCGATTTTCTCATCTGGCAGTCGGTCTACTCCGAACTCTTCTTCCTCGACGTCAACTGGGCCCTGCTTCGAAAGGTGGACTTCCTCAGGGCGCTTAGGGATTTTCAGTCACGTGCACGCCGGTTTGGACGATAAAAGAGGAGGCGCAACTGTATCAACATAAACTCCTGCTGATTCAGTTTCAACCCCGCTGGCCCGAGCTCTCCTTCAATCTCATCCGCTGATCGTAGACCCTCACTGCCCGCAAGAGATCGATCTTTCGGAATGCCGGCCAGTAGGGAGCGCAGAAGTAGACGGCAGACTCGTGACCATTCGCGAGCCAGGGGAGGAAGTTGGATGTCCGGCAGTCGTTGCCGGTCCGGATGATCAGGTCGACTGGAGGTATGGATTCTCCCCGATTGAGGTGGCTCTCAACGGTATCGGGATTGATGGTCGCAGGATCGAGGATACCCCGCTTGACCTCGTCGAGGATCGACCGGGCAGCATGCACGATCTCGTTCCGGCCGCCGTAGGCAAGCGCAACGTTGATGAAGTATTCTGAGTAGTGCTGCGTCGCCTTCTCCGCCGCATCGATGGTCTCAAGGAGGTCATCGGGGAGGAGAGAGCGGTCCCCTATCATCTGGACCCGGATATGGTTTTTGTGCACCCGTTTATCGGTCAGGATTGCGAGGAACTTCTCCCGGAAAAGTGCAAAAAGCTCGGCGAGTTCACGCTTATCTCTCCGGAAGTTCTCGGTAGAGAACGTATATAGCGTGATGTGCCGCACGCCAAGTTCACACGCCCAGTCGAGGACATGTTCCGTGGTATCTGCCCCTAGCCGATGCCCAAACGACGAATCAAGGCCTTGTTCTCTCGCGTACCGGCGGTTTCCATCCTGGATCACGGCAATGTGCCGGGGTATGTGTTTTACCTGCCACCGCAGGTAACGCTCATACAGAGGCTCAATCCTTGATCGCAGCATCGAGGGGCGTCACCTCCACTACCATGCCACCGTTAGGGTAGCGCTCGATGACATATTTCTTGCCTGGCAGCTCGGCACGGAGATCGGCAAGCACCCACCATGCCATCTCAACCCTCCCGTCGCAGATTGCATACTCATCCTCATCGAGAATCTCCAGGATCGCATCGAGATCGCCAGCCGGCTCGAGCACCCCATATACGACGGTCCCGTCGTCCGTCACCTCATCAAACGGGCGTGCAGTGTTCGCTGCGATTCGCTTTAAGCGTTCCCGCAACTGGACCGAGTCTTTGAAGCTCGACGAGCAGAAATGCACCTTTGGATCATCCGGAAGCTCCTTCACCCAATCGGCAGCCCCCTTCACCGCATTATGCAGCCCGTCAGCAAGTTCAAGCCCGCGTTCCCGCATGGCAGCAGCGCAGGTCTCCCCCCACTCCAGTTCATTGATGTTGAGAAAGTCAAGGAGCGGCAAGGCAACGGCAAGGGCACCAATGCCTGGAAGCGCCGGCACCTCGATGCCGATTACAAAGCCCATCTGACGAGCGAGAATGGCGGAACGGGCGAAGTCTGTCTCCAGAATACGAGGCCAGGACTCATGAGGCGGGTGCAGCCGGATCTCATCAACCAGCCCCTGCAAGCGCCGAAGCGCAGGTTCGTCCGGCGCGATCCCGGTATATAAATGAATCTGGTGCTCGGGACCAAAATGCTCCTTAAGGCGCTTCGCGTACTCCACCACCCGGTCGAGGACAAGCAACGGCTCGCCGCCGGTGATCCCGGTGCCAAGAGCACTCATGCTCTCCGCCACCTCGATCGCCTCGGACGGCGACGTGATCTTTTGCTCGTTCGCGAAGATCGCGTCTTGACCTTTTCGCTCACGCGAGAGTGGGCAGTACCAGCAGGTGCGGTGACACCGACCGGTCACGAAGAGTACCATCTTTGCACCCTGGTAACAGAGGATGCACCCTGGGCTCAGGTGTTGCCCGCCGGATACTGTTGCTCCCGACATATGTATCACAGGTGCTTAACCTATGGGAAGGCGAAGAAGAAAAGACTTGGCAGTTCACGAGAGAGCGCTCTCCCGGGCGCCGGATCCAGGTACAGGCATCTTATCTCTCCATCTGGCCGGAAAGACTCAAGAAAGCAAATGGCGGGGGAGGCAGTTGGCATTCAGGGCCGACCGCCCGTTCCTTCCCGGGGAGGAGGGGGTCTACATCGCTCCACTGGGCCCTCTCACTCTCCCTTCGTCGACCAGTTCGGTGTAATCATCGAACCAATAGGCATTCGGGTTGCTCTTGTAGATCATGAACCGTCCGCGATCATCAGGGTTTGCCGCCTGGTTGTACTTGAAGAACGTGTATTCATCAGTCTTCCCCACGACCTCAATCTTGCCGGTAGCGTGGGATATCACAAACCTGGCCCGCTTCGCAAGTCCCGAGCAGACTGCCCGTGCCTGCTCGAATATCCTGTAGGACTCCTCTACCGGAACCGCAAACGGCTTGTTCCCGACTGTAGGGCGGCACTGGAAGACATAGTACGGGTGGATACCGATCGATGCCAATTTGTTAAACAATCCAGCAAGCACTCCAGGATGATCGTTGATGCCGCGGAGCAGTGGCGTCTGGTTCATGACGATCGCTCCGGCGTCCTGAAGAAGGGAGACTGCCTGGCGTGCGGCCTCGGTCAGTTCACGCGGGTGGTTAAACTGAGCAATGATGTAGATGCGTTTATCATCCAGGCTGTATTGTCGGACCATATCGAGCAATGCAGGGTCGTTGATGATCCGGTAGGGATTATATGCAAGCATCTTTGTGCCAATTCGGATGATCCCGATATGATTAATATCACGTAGTTGCCGGATGATCTCGGTCAGCCGGCCAGTCTCAAGGGTCAGGGGGTCGCCCCCGGTCAGCAGGACGTTATTGATCTCCGGGTGGTCGCGAATATAGTCAAGCCCTTTGGAGACGTCTTTATTCACTTCACGTGCATCCTTGATGAAGAGGCGTTTGCGGAAACAGTAGCGGCAGAGACCTCCACAGGCATCGCTCACCAGCATGAGGGCAGTCTCCCGGTACTTGTGCTGCAACCCCGGCGCACGGGTATACCGGTGTTCCGATGAGGGATCGAGATGCCCCCAGGGCTCAAGTTCACCCGGGTTAGGGATGATCAATCTCCGGATGGGATCCTTGAGATCTTCCCAGTTAATCAGGGAGAGGTAGTAATCGTTCGATCGGAATGCAAAGAGATCTGTAACGCGTTTAAGTTCGGCACGCTCTTTT
Source organism: Methanoculleus thermophilus (assembly GCF_001571405.1). Lineage (NCBI taxonomy): Archaea > Methanobacteriati > Methanobacteriota > Methanomicrobia > Methanomicrobiales > Methanomicrobiaceae > Methanoculleus > Methanoculleus thermophilus. The sequence goes on from NZ_BCNX01000009.1 coordinate 96,353, forward strand.
GCATCGATATTGGCAACCTGTTCCAATGATACAAGGTACTTCGGCTTCATAATCCTCCTTTTTCGTTGACACTCTCCTCTACGCGATACAGCCAGCAGTAATCGGGCCGCATAAGAGCGAGATCAAGAATGGCGATCCATATACGCAAACGGTTTATGGGAGTTCCATGCTCTCATGCAGGAAACCATTGCCCGGGATATGTGACTTTAGAGTGTCAGACCTATTATTACCTGAAAAATAGCTTTGAGAATACTTAAGATTTTGGCCCGAACCCGCAAAAACGGTCAAAGTCAGGCCAGTCTTTAAGAGGCCTTAAATTTTTGATTACTTTTTTTTACGAGCCATAGAGAGAATATCGACCACATACTTCCCCTCTTTTTCAAGACCAACGACAAATTCGTCAGATTTTGCCAATTTCTCAATATTCAACTCGTATGATCCGGGGCCAAGGATCCGGATGCTCTCAATCCGGTCAAAGACCTCGATCTCCTTCCTCTGTCGATCCGGCCGGACCTCAAGTACATCGCGCCCGGTCTCCCTCACGATCTCACTGACGGTTTTTTCTTTCAGCACATCGTCGTGTCGTTCAGCCTCACGAATGTAGAGAAATTTCTTCCCACCGCAACTAGGGCATCCTTTCAAGATCTTCGTCGAACCGTCTTCAAACTCCCTACCGCATTGCGTACACTTGTGAGGCATCTCAATCACCTGTGATCACTGTTCACCTTGAGGAAGAGATCCATGCGCTGATGAGATCTTTCTCCTTCTTTATAGTCTTGAGCTGGTTTGCAGGCCCAATAACCGTTAGCCGGGCTTCAGAACGTTTCCCGCCAAGGAGCCTTGAGAGAAAACCTTCCTGGACGTCTTTGACAGGGTAGGTCTCCATCTCGATACCGCTAAACCCGTCAGGCGTGATCTCCCGCATCGTAATCTCAATAAGTTTGCTCTGCTCATCCGGCGCGAGGCCCTTTTCCAGGATAACGATGTTGCCCTCCATAACATCGTCGAGGATCAGACGAATCTTCTCCATGCCTGTAAGCCGGTCAAGGCGTTCTGCCGAGATAAGGTCTATCTGTACACCCTGTATCATCTCCATCACCCAAAATAGGATGCCATCGTTTCATATAGTTCGTCTACATTGCTCCCCTCTAGACCCGATATGGCGACCACGGGGTGCTGGGGAAACGCACTCTTGATCCGCGCAGGTGACGCATCGGGAAGATCAATCTTGTTTGCGACAATCAAAACCGGGAGATTTCTGCTCTCAATAATCCCCACCATCATGATGTTCACCTGCTGGAACGGGTCCTGTGTGGAATCAAGCATATAGATGACACCATCAATGTCCTCCCGGAGCCAGTGCATCGCCTCGGCAACTCCTTCGGTTGCCTCCCGCGCCCGCTTGATCGCCTCCTCTTTCTCGAAACCGTACTCGAGAAACTCATTGTAGTCGATCTTGGTTGTCACACCCGGCGTATCGACGATATCAAAGGTGATCGCGTGACCGTTGCTGCCCGTGATGGTTATATTCTCCTTACGGCGCACACGACGGGTTTCGTGAGGCACCTCGCTGACAGGCCCGACTGCGTCCCCAATCCAATCCCGGACGATCCTGTTGGCAAGCGTCGTTTTGCCGGCATTGGGCGGGCCATAGATCCCAATGCGACGGGTCCGCTTCCCAAAGAACGCCTGAAGGATTCGGGAGATCCTTTGTTTTGTACGAACTAATATGCTCATCTGGCACCTTCTGATTGTCCATTTCGCGTATACTTACGTATGCTATGACACTCCCAGATAAATATAATTATATGTTCCATTCTGCATATGCCATCGGATATGGAGGAGAAACAGCAATTCGCTGGTGAGAGAATTCTTTTATATTGTCAAAACCTAGATACACCTGAACCTGGATAATCGGCTCTCAAAACGACCGAATTAGGAGAATCCTATGATGAATAATAGCGATACCATCCACTTCGAGACACGTGTTCCAGTCAGGGAGGTCATGCGGAGCCATCCTACGACCATCGATGTGGGGGAAACAGTCGCCCGAGCGGCGCAGTCGATGTGCCGTGATGAGGTCGGTAGCTGTATCGTGCTGCAGAATAACCTACCCATCGGGATTGTTACGGAGGAGGATATTAATTGTAAAGTCGTCGCAAAAGACCTAAAGCCAAGTGAGGTTTATGTCAGCGAGATCATGAGCACCCCCCTGATCACGATCGGGGCAGAGAAGTTAGTCGGTGATGCGGCGGCGATGATGGTGAAAAACCGTGTCCGAAGGCTCCCTGTCGTCGAGAACCAGATGGTCATCGGGATCGTGACCGTCAGGGATATCCTCACCGTAGCGGCCGAAGTGAACGAGTTGCTGGCGGACCTTATCGAGATCAACCGAGAGGAGGAATACGCCATGGGCGTCTGTGATCGGTGCGGGAAGATGTCCGACGACCTCTCACGAGTCGATAGCCTTATGCTCTGTCCCACCTGTCGGGAAGAGGAGCAGTTGCTATGAAAGTGACCTCAAACCTGATGGTGGATATACCCACTCTACGGTGTGATGATTACATCACCAAAGCACGGAGCGTGCTCCGCGACGACGTCTTCCGTGAACTCTACGTTGTTGATGAGAAGGATCGCCTGATGGGCTACCTTGATATAACCGACGTCCTGCGAGTGACGGACACCAAATCGAACGTTACCGTTGGGGGGTTTGTCAGGGAGGCTGCACAGGTCACCCCCGAGACACCCCTCGTTGAGGTTGCCCGCGCAATAATGAGTGCCAATACAAATAGTGCCGCTGTTGTTGATGAAAACGGTTCATTCTTGGCCGGAGTACTCTTTTCCGAACTCTTTCCGGTCCTGATCTCGCGCTACAATATACCCGGGCGGGTTGATGATGTCATGTCACGCAAACCCGTCACCTGCACGTCCCAGGACCCCATACATCGGATTTATAACCTGATTGTAACAAGTGGCTTTATTGCGTTCCCGGTAATGCAGAAGAACGAAGTCATCGGCATCGTCTCCCGGAGAGACCTCCTGCGTGCAGGAAGCATCCGTGCATCGGTGAAGAACCAGGCGGAAACCACAGTGGACCGGGTGATGACGACACCCGTCATCAGTGTAGCGCCCGATGATCAGATCGCAACGGCGAGCCGACTGATGGTCGACCACGACATCAGCCTCCTCCCGGTCATCGATGAGAGGAAGAGGCTCGTCGGCGTTATCGACCGTCATGATGTCCTGAGCTGTCTCGCCCGGTAAGGGCGCCTCCGGACATTAACCTTCCAGAGGAGTGATACCATGCAACCACACTCGAATAATTCTGATAAGAAACCGGCTGACAGGCTCCTGAAGATGCCGGGCAAGTTCGATCGCGGACCGGTCGATTTCAAGTCACGCCCCGCAGACTACGAAGGCGAGATCATGACAATCGCCACAAGGAATGTCGTGACAGCCCAACGAACCACCCCAATCATCCAGGCTGTCGAGATCATGACTCGTGAAGGGTTCCGCCGACTGCCGATCATTGATGCGGGAACGCGCCATCTCCGCGGGATCGTGACCGTCACCGATATCATCGACTTCATGGGCGGCGGCGACAAGTTCAATCTGGTGCAGGTCAAGCACGGAGGGAACTTCCTTGCGGCCATCAACGAAGGGCTACGCGAGATCATGACCTCGAATACTATTACGATGCCAGTTGCCGGGAGCATTGGCGATGCAGTCGATATCATCGTCAACCGGAATATCGGCGGGATCCCCATCACCGACCCAGAAGGAACCTTAAAAGGCATCGTAACGGAGCGCGATGTGATGAAGGTGCTCACCACCGAGCATTCCAATCGCAAGGCAGAAGATATCATGAAACCCTCGGTGCGTGTCACAAGCCCCGATACCCCAATCGGCAAGGTCTGTGAAGAGATGATTAAATGCAGGTTCCGGCGGCTCCCGGTCGTCGTGGATGATGTTCTCTGCGGTATCGTTACCGCCACCGATATCATGAATTATCTTGGGAAGGGCAAGGCCTTTGAGCAGTTGACGACCGGAGATGCTGCCGAGGTGATGGGAGCACCGGTGCGGTCGCTCCTCTCTGGAGAACTCCACACCATCACGCCGGATCGGAATATTCACGATATTGCCGTCGAGATGATTCAGCGTCGTGTCGGGGCGCTTCCCGTGATAGAGGACTCCCACCTCGTGGGGCTCGTGACGGAGTATGACCTTGTAAAAGCATTTGCAGAGGAGTGAAGAAGTATGCGTGCCGTTGATGTGATGTCCGCTCCGGTGCACGTCGTTGCACCAACCGATAACGTCGCCTATGCGCGAAACCTGATGCTCAAGCACCGCGTGTCAAGGCTCCCGGTCATGGAAGAGGAGACGCTCCAGGGCATCCTCACCAAGAAAGATATCGCGTATCGACTCAGGCAGACGGAACCAATGTGGCGTCGGCGACCCATCGACCGGATACCGGTCAGCATACTGATGGCACCTAACCCGATTACTGTAACTCAGGAGACCGGTATCCGGGATATCGCGATCAGAATGCTCGACCGGGACATCTCGGGACTACCCGTAGTCGACGATGATGGCAAGGTGGTCGGCATCGTCACCAAACTTGACGTTATGCGTTCTGCCTACGTACGCGGGCTGCAAGCCCGGGTCGACGAGATTATGGAAGAGGCAGTCACGGTCAACCGGTATCACTCACTTGACCATGTCATCAACACGATTCAGGGAAAAAACGATAAACTTATCGTTGTCAATGACAATGGAAGCCTTGCCGGCATTATTACGGAGAGTAATCTCGCGTTCTATGAGTACCTGGATGAACGGATGAATCTGCCCAGAAAGGACGTCAAACATCTCCGAAAGGAAGAGCCGGCGGGGCAGAAACGGTTCAGGTACGTCGTAGAGGTATCGGCAGTTGCAGAGGACATCATGAGCCGTCCTGTCATCACCATCGCTCCGAACGCATCCCTGCAGGACGCCGTCGGGCTGATGCTGGAGCACCAGATCAACAGTCTCGTCGTAGTGGAGGATGATGATATTCAGGGTGTGCTCAAGAGAGATGATATCATCAAGGAAGTGGCAAAATGAGCGACAGATTACAGGTACTTATCAAAGACGTGATGGCAAAACCGATCACCATCGCCAAGTCTGCCTATGTCAGCGAAGCGCTCGAGAAGATGCTTGATGAGGGCGTCGATCCCCTTATCGTGACCAACAACGGCACGGTCATCGGCACAACATCCCGTGCGGCAATCGCCGAGTCACTCGGGAGCAGAAAGACCCATACACTGAAAGCCACATCCATACATGTCGCAAACACCGTCGAAGAGAACTTCACCTCCGCGTACCCGGATCAGAGCATCGACATTCTGGTGCCGCTGCTCCAGCGCTACAAACTCGTCGTGGTACTTGATTCCGATCACCGTCTCATAGGACAGGTGACGGCAGGTGACCTCCTCAAAGTGCTCCGGCCGGCCGGCAACCTCCTGGAAACAATGGAACCGGCGCATTTCATTCAGGCCGAGGAGCGGGCTGTCCACCTCCGCAGGAGGATGCTGGACAACAACATCAACCGGTTCATCGTCGAGGACGGAGATACGGTCCTTGGGATCGTCACGGAGACCGACGTCGCAAAAGCGCTCCATGCTTTCAAGGACATCGTGGAAGGAACCCGCCAGGACTACCGGATCAGAAACCTGCTCGTGCGCGATATCATGAGTTCGCCCCTGATCTCGGTGGACGCGGATACGGACGTCTCGGATGTCATCGATCTCATGCTCAAGAAGAACATCAGTTCCGTCCCGGTCATGCAGGACGGCAAGATTGCCGGAATCGTAACCAGGAATTCGCTTGTTCAGGCCCTGTGAGAGGGGCTCTGAAAAATCTTTTTTGCGGCCGGCGAGGTTCGGTCAGTGGTATTCAATCAGAGATCAGGTCTTATTACCGGTATCTGCAACTCCGCCCGTTGAGTTCCTGGCGGCGGGTCTCACCCGACCCGGCACCAACCATTAATACCCCATAACCAGAAACGATATCACGATATTTCCATGAAACCAACGCAGCCTGTCAAACCAAACAGTAATATAACGGCCCTCCTTGAGGCTATGAGCAAGACCGGCTTTCAAGGGCGAAAACTCGGGGAGTCGCTCGGGGTCTGGACAAGGATGGTCAGGGATCCGGACTGCACGATATTCATGGGGCTGTCGGGGGCAATGATCCCGGCAGGGATGCAGAACGTGCTGATCGAGCTTGTCAGGCACCGCTACGTCGATGTCATCGTCTCGACAGGTGCAAACATCTTCCATGATACCTGCGAGCACCTCGGCGTGCGCCACTATCTCGGCCACCACCACGCAGACGATACCGCACTCTTCAAAGAGGGCATCGACCGGATCTACGATGTCTTTGCATACGAGGAAGAGTTCCGGAGCGTCGACGCGGAGATTGCCCGGTTCGCCGACGAGATTGCCCCGTTCAACGGATCGTCACGCGCATTTATCCGGCGTCTCGGAGAATGGCTCCGCGAGCGGCGGCCACAGGGTCAGTCGCTCGTCGCCACCTGCGCCGAGTATGACGTCCCGATATTCATCCCCGCACTCGGCGATTCGTCCATTGGCATCGGTCTCGTGATGGCCCGCCGGCGCGGGGTCGACGTGAATATCGACCAACTCGCCGACACCGACGAGATCACCCGCATGGTCGAGGAGGCGAAAAAGACCGGCGTCATCTATATCGGCGGTGGTGTGCCGAAGAACTTCATCCAGCAGACGCAGGTCATCGCCTCAATTCACGAGCAGGACCTCGGCGGGCATGCCTACGCAATTCAGTACACTACGGATGCCCCCCACTGGGGCGGTCTCTCCGGGTGCACATTCGAAGAGGCGATCAGCTGGGGCAAGGAAGCACCCGAGTCACCGCGGGTCCAGTGCTTCTGTGATGCGACGATTGCTCTCCCCATCGTCGCTTCAGGCCTGATTGGGAGCGGGGTTGAGCGTGCTCGCCGCCCCTCCCAATCACCACAATAATTATTAACATAACACGCCAAAGTCTATAGGCACAAGTCATAGAATGCTGTGTCTGGAGCAATACCTCAGGTGTTGCGAGTATCGAAAGATGCGAAATTCTATGTTGAGGTAGCCAAGCCTGGTATGGCGCAGGTTTGCTAAACCTGTGTCCCCCTGGGACTCGAGGGTTCAAATCCCTCCCTCAGCGCTTTCACCGACAACGTCGATGATGAGGCGATTACATGGATGAAGAAGAGATAAAGTACTTTGTTCGGATCAGAAATACTGATCTCGACGGCACGAAGGCAGTGCATATCGCACTGACCGGGATCAAGGGCATTGGTCCACGCACTTCACGCACCATCACCGCCCTTGCCAATGTGGATCCCCGTGCAGTGCTCGGCAAGCTGGATGATGCATCTATCGAGCGAATTGCAACCGCCGTCGACACCTACATCGAGCAGGTCCCGGACTGGATGGTAAACCGTCCCAAGGATGTCTACACCGGAGAATCCCGCCACCTCCTCGGCACCGATCTGACCCTGGTGAACGACGAGGACGTCAACCGGATGAGAAAGATGCGGTGTTACCGCGGTATCCGGCACGAGACCGGACAGAAGGTCCGTGGTCAGCGCACCAAGTCCACTGGAAGAACGGGTATGACCGTCGGCGTCAAGAGAAAGAAAGAGTAACGCGGTGATTAAATGGGATACCCAGGTAAAAACCACAAGCAGTACGCGACGCCCAAGCGGCGGTTCGAGAAGACAAGGATCGAGGATGAAAAACAACTCGTCATCGACTATGGGCTCCGGAACAAGCGTGAACTCTGGAAGGCTCAGAGCGTGCTGCGGAAATACCGCGCCGCAGCCAGGGAACTGGTGGCACTGCGGTCGGCAGGTACCAGTCCTGAGGAGTACCAGAAGAAGAGGGACCAGCTCCTCAACCACCTCTACCGCTACGGGCTTGTTGGTGAGAACGCCGATGTCAGTGACGTTCTTGCGCTCAAAGTCGAGCAGCAGCTCGACCGTCGCCTTCAGACACTGGTCCTCCGCAAGGGACTTGCTCGCTCTCCCAAGCAGGCACGCCAGTTCATCACCCACGGCCACATTGCAATCGCCGGCCGCAGAGTGACCATTCCGGGCTACCGGGTCGAGAGATCTGAAGAGGCAGAGATTACTTACTACGGCTCCTCCCCATTCACGAACGACGTCCACCCCGAGAGAAGCCGCATCGCCCGCGCAGGAGTGAGGTAAAACCATGGCAGAAGAGAAATGGGGCATTGCCCACATCTTTGCGTCCTTCAATAACACCATCATCACGATCACGGATCTCTCCGGCGCCGAGACTGTTACCAAGAGCAGCGGCGGTATGGTCGTGAAGCAGGACCGGAACGAGAGCTCGCCATATGCTGCCATGCAGATGGCAATCCAGGTTGCGCAGAACGCGCGAGACAAGGGGATTACCGGCGTCCACGTGAAGGTGCGTGCACCCGGCCGCGGCAAGCAGCGGAGCCCCGGGCCTGGAGCTCAGGCAGCAATCCGCGCTCTTGCCCGTGCCGGGATGAAGATCGGCCGCATCGAAGATGTCACCCCGGTGCCCCACGACAGCATCCGCAGCAAGGGCGGCCGGAGAGGAAGGAGAGTGTAATGGAGATAGCGTTTTCTCGACTGGATGAGAGAGTCGCCAAATTCACCATCAGTGGTGTTTCCATATCGTTCGCCAATATGTTCCGGCGTGCGATGATCAGCGAAGTGCCGACGCTCGCTATAGAAGATGTCCGTATTTACGACAACACGAGTGTCCTCTTCGACGAGATGCTGGCCCACCGACTGGGACTCATACCGCTCCGGACGGATCTGGAACGCTACAGACCACGTAGCGAATGCACCTGCGGCGGCGCCGGATGTCCGGCCTGCACCGCAACCTATACCCTCTCCGTTGAGGGACCAAAGACCGTCTACTCGAGCGACCTGATACCTCAGGATCCCGACGCCGCTCCAACGGAGGATAAGATCCCCATTATCACCCTTGCCGAGGAGCAGAAGGTCGTGCTCGAAGCGCAGGCTGTTATTGGCTTTGGAAAAGAGCACGCCAAGTGGCAGGCAACAACCGCCTGCGGGTACAAAACGTATCCTGAAATCGCCATCGATGAGCGGTGCGATGGATGCGGCATGTGTATCGACGAGTGCCCGCGCGGGGTGCTAGAGTCCAGACAGGGGAAAGTTCAGGTCATCGAAGGACGGCTGGAGTACTGTTCCTTATGTAAACTCTGCGAGCGGGCATGCCTTTCCGGCGGCATAGGCAGTGAGCCAGCCATCCATATTGGCAGCGACACGAACCGATTCATCTTTGTGGTGGAGAGCGACGGATCGTTGCCCGTCCGGGAGATCATCGAGAGAGCGCTTCAATACATTCAGAAATCATCAAATGACCTGATAGGTGTGATGAACGAGATAACGGGAGAGGGGACTGCATGAAGAAGACAACCGAGAACAAATCAAACCCCCGGCTGACCGCCCTCATCATGACGCTCAAAGATGCGTCGCGCGTACATGAGGTAAGCATCTGGCGTGAGATTGCAAGAAGACTGGATGCACCCCGGAAGAACTACGCTGAAGTAAACCTCAGCAAGATCAACCGCTACGCAAACGGGGATGAGACGATCCTGGTGCCGGGTAAGGTGCTTGGCAGTGGCGTACTCAATCTGCCGGTAAAGATTGCTGCACTGGACTTCTCCGAGACCGCGGTGAGCAAGATCACCAGCGCCAACGGGACGTGCATGACTATCGAGGACCTTGTTCGGGACAACCCGAAAGGGAGCAAGGTACGGATTCTCAGGTGAGACGGATGGTTACAGTTATCGATGCAGATGGACTACTGCTCGGAAGGATGGCCAGCATCGTCGCGCAGCGTGCTCTTGCCGGCGAGGAGATCGCCATCGTGAACGCGGAGAAGGCGATCGTCTCCGGAAGCAAGGCACAGGTGCTTGAGAACTACAATACAAAGCGCATGCGAGGCTCCCGTGAGGGCGGTCCGTTCTTCCCGCGTAGACCCGACCAGATCGTCAAGCGCACCATCCGCGGCATGCTCCCGTATAAGCGCGAGCGTGGCGTTGCTGCATTCAAGCGGATCAAGGCATATGTCGGCGTTCCGGCAGAGTTCAGCGGAGCGGAGGCCGAGTCGATTCCAGAGGCTCACATCGACCGGTTGAGCAGCCCGAGGTATGTGACCATCGGAACAATCAGTTCCAACCTCGGAGCAAAATACTAAATAGGGTGATGGAATGGCAAAGATCATCAACACAAGCGGTAAGAGAAAGACGGCAATCGCCCGGGCAACCCTGAAGCCCGGCAACGGCCGGGTCCGGATCAACTCCATTCCCCTGGAGATCTACGGAACCGAGTTGATTCGCATGAAGATCTCTGAGCCCCTGCTGCTGATTCCGAACGCGCTCGATGGCATCGATGCAGCGATCGACGTCTCAGGCGGCGGTACGATGGGGCAGGCAGAAGCAGTTCGAACAGCGCTTGCGCGCGGAATTGTGGAGTGGCATAACGATCCCCAGATTAAAGATGCATTCCTTGCGTATGACCGAACACTGCTCGTAAACGACTCCAGGCAGAAGGAAACCAAGAAACCGCACGGCCGCGGTGCACGGGCAAAGTTCCAGAAGTCCTACAGGTGAGGAAAGAAATATAAGGGATGGAGGACCATTATTATGATACCCGTACGATGTTTTACATGCGGTAAGGTCATCTCTACAGCCTGGGAGGAGTTCAAGGAGCGACGAGATGCAGGCGAGGATCCGGGACGGATCCTCGACAGTCTCGGTCTGGAGCGGTACTGCTGCAGACGAATGCTGCTGACACACAAGGAAATAGTGGAGGACCTGTATCCGTATCAGTGAGGGGTCGTGGGGTAGCCTGGACTATCCTATGGCGTTCGGGATGCTGTGACCTGAGTTCAAATCTCAGCGACCCCATTTTAGTATTAATTGATTCTGAGGCTACACGATGGAATCGTATACCCGGTATGAACGGGCGCGAATTATAGGGGCTCGTGCTCTGCAGATATCAATGGGTGCACCTGTTTTGATCAAAACAGCGAAGACAGAGCCGCTTGAGATCGCACTTGAAGAGTTCGATCGAGGCGTGATCCCTATAACAGTGAAGAGATAGTAGTGATCTGATGGCGACCATTGAACAGATTATCCTAAGAACGATCCTGGATAGCCGCGGAAACGAGACTGTCGAGGCTGAGATCTACACAGATTGTGGCTTTGGCCGGGCTGCAGCACCAAGCGGGGCGAGCACCGGGACCTATGAAGCAAAGGTGAGACCTCCGCGTGAGGCTATCGAGGATGCGCAGAAGAACCTGATTCCATCGCTCATTGGTGAAGACGCTCTCGATCAGATCACATTCGACGCGCTGCTTCGAGAACACGACGGTACGACCGACTTCAGTTCAATCGGCGCAAATGTCGCTGTAGCACTATCTCTCGCATGCGCAAAGGCAGCTGCATCCTCTCTTGACCTGGACCTCTTCCGGTACCTGGGCGGCGCATTTGCCAATGCGACACCCCTGCCGCTCGGCAACGTCATCGGTGGAGGCGCTCACGCCCCGAATGCCACATCTATCCAGGAGTTCCTGGTAGTACCCACCGGGGCATCCGGCGCAACGCAGGGGGTCTTTGTGAACGCTGCCGTTCATAAGACTGTAAAGAAGATCCTGCAGGAACGGGGCAAACTCTCCGGCAAAGGGGATGAAGGTGCTTGGGCACCCGCAATATCCGACGCCGAGGCGTTCGAGATCATGAGTGAGGCGATCAACACCGTCTCTGATGAGATGAACGTTGAGGTTCGGATGGGAATCGACGTAGCGTCTAGCGAACTCTGGGACGGCAAGCAGTATCGCTACAAAGATGCCTCACGGAGCCGCGAAGACCAGATCGCCTACATAGCAGAACTTGTCGACCGCTACAACCTCATCTACATCGAGGATCCCCTCTACGAGGAGGACTTCGAGGCATTCGCCGACCTGACCGCACAGGTTGGAGACCGCTGTCTGATCTGCGGTGACGACCTCTTTGTGACCAACGTCGAACGGATCACGAAGGGCATCGAGACGTGCGCGGCAAACTGCGTCCTGATCAAACCAAACCAGATCGGAACACTCACCGATACCTTTGAGGCGATAAACCTCGCCCAGGAGAACGGTATGGAGACGGTCATGAGCCACCGTTCCGGTGAGACCACCGACGCAACGATTGCACACCTTGCAACCGCATTTGGATGCATCTTCCTCAAGTCCGGCGTGGTCGGCGGGGAACGGATAGCCAAACTGAACGAACTGATTCGCATAGAGGAGCTGATCTAACTTGACTGGAAACGAACTTGAGATCGAACTGAAAGAACCACTGGTGCCCGTTGAAGACTACCTCGCAGCAGGTGTGCACATCGGCACGCAGCAGAAGAGCAAAGACATGATGAAGTTCATCTACCGTGTCCGCGGGGATGGGCTCTACATCCTGGATATCCAGGCGACTGACGAGCGGATTAAGACCGCTGCGAAGTTCCTCTCGCAGTATGAACCCGCTAAGATCCTGGTTGTCACCTCCCGGCAGTACGGCCAGTATCCGGCAAAGATGTTTGCCGATTCAATCGGCGCCATGGCTGTCATCGGGCGCTTCATCCCAGGGATGCTCACTAATCAGCGCTTAAACAAGTACATCGAGCCTGATGTGATCGTGGTGACCGACCCCATCGGCGACTCCCAGGCAGTCACCGAGGCAGTCCAGGCGGGCATCCCGATCGTCGCCCTCTGCGACACCAACAACATGACGAAGTACGTCGACGTGGTGATCCCGACGAACAACAAGGGCAGGAAAGCGCTCTCGATGATCTACTACCTCCTGACAAAGGAAATGCTCCGCCTGCGCGGTGTCGCCACATCACTCACTCCTGAAGACTTTGAGACAGAGTTATAAGACTCGAAGGCACAGAGCTCAATCTTGATGGATATGCGCCCATGCAGTGTAGCGGGAATGTTCTACCCTGCCGAGCCCAGGCATCTGGAGCAACTGCTGGAATCATTCTTCCAGAAACGGGCCCCGGAGATCGATGCCCGGGGCATCGTCTCCCCTCACGCCGGGTACGTATACTCCGGGGAGACTGCAGCCTGTGCCTTCTCCACCATACCGCCTGATTTTGATGGCACATTCGTTGTCATCGGTCCGAGCCACAGGGGGTACATGACCTGTGCCTCTGCCGTGCCGTGGGAGACCCCCCTCGGGATCGTCGATATTGATGAAGAGTTTATCGATGCGCTGGAGATCGAGGTTGATGAAGTATCACACCTGGACGAGCACTCGCTCGAGGTGCAGATGCCCATCATTAAATACCGCTTCCCGAGAGCAAGGGCTGTACCCATAATGATGGGAGACCAGCGTCATGAGGCTGCTGAGAATCTTGCAGAGCGTCTACTCTTGGCGACAGAACGCACCGGAAGAGACGTGCGCTTTGTAGCCTCAAGCGACTTCTCACACTACGTCCCGGACGAGGTGGCCCGCCGACAGGACCTCTACGCTATCGATGCACTCAAAAACCTGGATACGCATGAATTTTACCGCCGGCTCCAGGAGACCGGAGCCACGGCATGCGGCTACGGTCCGATAGCGACCATGTGCATCGTCTGCCGGTCGCTAGGCGCAAAGACCGGGGAACTCCTGCGGTATACAACCAGCGGCAACGTGACAGGGGACTTTAACCAGGTAGTGGGGTATGCAGCAATAGCGGTGGTATAATTGGCAACATGGAGCGCACCGGGCAAGGTCTTCCTGTTCGGTGAGCATGCAGTGGTCTACGGAAAACCAGGCGTAGCTATGGCAATTAAGCCCCGGGTCTTTGTCACAGTGCGGAAGTCCCGCAACCCAACACGTGCGAAATCGCCCTACATTAATGAATGTTTCAATATGTTGGGCGTCCGGGGCAGTGTCTATGTCCACTCGCAACTCCAGAGCTCGTCAGGGCTCGGATCATCGGCCGCGGTCACGGTGGCAACACTCTCTGCGATCAACGATGAGTTCGATATCGGGCACACCCGTGAGGAGATCGCTGAGATGGCATTTGCCGTCGAGAAAAAAGTTCAGAACGGGCGGGCAAGCCCAACCGACACCTATGTCTCGACGAACGGAGGAATGGTGCTCATCACAGGGAACTCCAAACGGAGACTCCCGCCACAGAGCCTTCATATCGTCGTAGGAAACACCATGGTGCCGCACAGCACCTCAAAGATGGTGGAACTGGTCGGAGACCTGCAGAAAAAGCATCCGGAGATCGCAAACCCAATACTCGATGCCATCGGGGCCGTGACGCTCAGCGCCCTCCACAACATCAACAACCCAAAAGAACTGGGGCGGTGTATGGACATGAATAACGCCCTCCTTGAGGCGCTCGGTGTGGGGCATCCAACAAGCAGTAAACTCATCCTCGCTGCAAGGGCAAGCGGCGCGTACGGTGCAAAGATCACTGGAGCCGGAGGCGGCGGTTGCATCATTGCCCTCTGCCCCAGGCGTGCAAAGAACCGGGTCGCCGGTGCCATCGAAGCCTGTGAAGGAAGAGCAATCATCACGACCATCGATACGGATGGTGTACGAAAAGAGAAGCATGACTGATACCGTGATACTGAAACTGGGCGGGAGCGTGATCACCGATAAGTCGGGCGAATGCAGTATCGATCACGCTCGCCTGCACGAGATCGCGGACGAACTTGCCGCACGAAGAGCTTCCGCGCTCGTGCTTGTTCACGGTGCGGGATCATGCGGGCACCCGGAGGCCCGGCGTTACCGAATCAACGACGGCCTCACGAAAGAGAACGTGCCCGGCGTCTACTACACGCATGCAGCCGCTTCAAGACTGAACGATGCGGTCGTCGCTGCCCTGCGGGATGCCGGAGTCGAGGCAGTCGGCATCCATCCGCTCGATCTCGCTCTCGCCGAAGACGGCCGTCTGGTCTCGTTTGAGACCCGCCATATTGCCGAGATGACAGAACACGGAATTGTACCAGTGCTGCACGGCGATGTGGTGATGGACCGCCTGAAGGGATCGTGCATCGTATCGGGCGATCAACTGGTGACCCGGCTTGCCATCGCGCTCTCGAGCAGGCGGGTGGGTCTTGCAACGGACGTCCCCGGCGTACTGCAGAATGGATCGGTCGTTCCGCGAGTCGATCGGACCGTTTTTGAGACGCTCACTGTTGGCGGATCGTCGAAGACCGACGTGACCGGAGGGATGAAAGGCAAACTCATGGAACTCCTTGCACTCGCTGATGCCGGAATCGAGTCGCACATCTTCCATGTCTCTAAGATCGGCCAGTTCCTTGACGGCACCGGGCACGGCGGGACAATAGTGGCCAGACGGGGTGTATCATGACCAGAGAGACCATTACATCATCAAGAAAACGTGACCATCTGATCATCTGCTGTGAGAACCCCGTTGAAGCAGGCGATGCAGGATTCGGGGATGTCCGACTGGTCCACAACGCCCTCCCCGAGTGTGATATGGACGCGATCGATACCAGAACGCGGTTTCTTGGAGCAACACTCTCATCCCCCCTCTTCATTGCAGCGATGACCGGAGGGCATCCGGACACTCTCGAGGTGAATCGAAGGCTGGCGCGTGTCGCCGAACGATATAACCTCGGCATGGGTGTTGGTTCTCAGCGAGCGGCATTGGAGAACCCCGAATTGGAGGGGAGTTTCACCGTCGTGCGGGAGGAGGCGCCACATGCTTTCCTCTGTGCGAACCTCGGGATCATTCAGCTGCGCGACCACGGCATCGAGTGGGCGGAGCGGGCTGTCGAGATGATCGATGCACAGGCGATCGCCATTCACATTAACTCGCTTCAGGAAGCGATTCAGCCAGAGGGCGATCACAATGCAGAAGGGTGCCTTGCTGCGCTTCGCACCCTCTGTGAAGAGTTTCCCTATCCGGTCATCGTGAAGGAAACCGGATCCGGTATATCGGCCGAGACTGCAAGGGCAATCCGGGGGGCAGGAGCAAGCGCAATTGATATCGGTGGGTATGGAGGCACGTCCTGGGCGAAGATCGAGCGCCTGCGAGCAAGCGACCCCAGACTCGCCGAACTCGGGGAAGCGTTCCTATCCTGGGGCATACCAACAGTGGTGAGCCTCCGCGAGGTGCGAAAGGTAGGAGGCCCGATCATTGCAACGGGTGGGCTGCGATCAGGGATTGATATTGCAAAGGCAATCGCACTCGGGGCAGATCTCGGGGGCATGGCGCTCCCCCTCCTGAAACCGGCCATGGAGAGTGAAGACGCGCTCCTTGCAGCAGTTGATGCGATACAGCGAGAACTCGAGGTTGCAATGTTCCTGACGGGATCCCGGACGATGCGGGACCTCTCAAACGTACGGACATATATTACTGGATTAACCCGGGAAATGATTGAAACAAGCGACTGACCACAAAACATCCTAATACGGAGGATTACATGGATATTGAGATCATAGCAGTGGGCGGATATAACGAAGTCGGCAGAAATATGACTGCCGTCCGCTGCGGAAAAGAGATTGTCATCTTTGATATGGGTCTGCGCCTCGACCAGGTGATGATCCATGAGGATGCAGATGTTGAGAACATGCATTCTCTGGACCTGATCGAGATGAAGGCCATTCCTGATGACACCATCATGAATGCGGTGGAGGGGAGTGTCAAGGCGATCGTCTGTTCGCACGGGCACCTGGACCATATCGGTGCAATACCGAAACTGGCACACAGGTACAATGCTCCGATCATCAGCACGCCCTATACCACAGAACTGATCAGGCAGCAGATTGCGGGCGAACAGAAGTTCGGGGTGAACAATAAACTCTTCGCCTTGAGAGCGGGGCAGCGGTATACCATCTCCCCGCACCTGACCCTCGAGTTCGTGCGGAGTCAGCACTCCATCATCGATACGGTCTTTCCGGTCCTGCACACCCCGCGGGGAGCGATCGTCTATGCCGACGACTTCAAACTCGACCGAACTCCGGTTCTCGGAGAGCCGCCGGACTTCGCCCGGTTGCGGCAGATCGGGAAGGAGGGCGTACTTGCCCTCATCGTGGAGAGCGTCAACGTCGCTGATAGCGGGCGGTGCCCGAGCGAGAAGATCGCACGAGACCTCGTACGGGATACCATCACCAGTTATGAGGACGACAAGAACGCCATCTTTGTCTCGACATTCTCATCGCATATCTCCCGTATCAAGACGATCGCCGAATGCGCCCACGAGATTGGGAGGAAACCGGTCCTCCTTGGGCGATCGATGGAGCGCTACTGTTCGGCCGCCGAGCAGCTGAAACTGGTCGGGTTCCCTGAGTCGCTCTCGATGTTTGGGAACCGCCGGACCGTCGATAGGACTTTGCGGCGGATAATGAAGACCGGAAAGGATAAGTTCGTTCCTATCGTTACCGGTCATCAGGGAGAGGCCGGCGCCATCCTGACAAGGATCGTGATGGGCGACACCCCGTTCAAACTGGAGAAGGGCGACAAGATCCTCTTCTCCGCAAAGGTGATTCCAAACCCGATGAACTATGGGCAGCGCTACCTTGTCGAGGCCCGAGCCAAGATGGCAGGCGTGCGGATCTTCGACGACCTGCACGTCTCAGGCCATGCCTACAAAGAGGACCACTACGAGTTCCTGCACCTCTTAAATCCCCAACACGTCATCCCGTCGCACGGCGACATCGGGATGACCGGGGAATACGCCAAGTTTGCAGAGGAGATCGGGTATACTTTCGGGAACGACCTGCACATCCTCCGGAACGGGCAGAACGTCTTGATTAAGTAGGAGATTGAACATGACAACGCTTGCAGACTACCTGGAGAAGAATGCTGACAGAATCGACAAGGTGATCCACCGCTACTTTGGTGATGTCCATGGCGACCTCTTCCGGGCGAGCGCCCACCTGCTGCTTGCAGGCGGAAAAAGGCTCCGCCCGGCGGTCGTCATGCTTGCTGCAGATGCAGTCAGGAAAGGGTCCTCGGACGACCTGATCCCTGCAGCCCTTGCATTGGAACTGACCCACAATTTTACCCTCATCCATGACGACATCATGGATGGCGACCGTGTGCGGCGCGGCGTCCCAACGGTGCACACCGTCTGGGACGAGCCGACGGCAATCCTTGCAGGCGATGTGCTCTACGCGAAGGCGTTTGAGTTCATCTGCCTCTCGGAAGCCAGCGATGCTGCAAAAGTTCGGGCGACGAAGATGCTTGCCCGGACATGTGCCGAGATCTGCGACGGGCAGAGCATGGACATGGCCTTTGAGAAGAGGAACGACGTCTCAGAGGCTGAGTACCTTGAGATGGTCAGCAAAAAGACTGGTGTCCTCTACGGTGCATCCGCCGCCATCGGCGGGATCCTTGCAGGAGCGAACCCGATCCAGACGGACGCCCTCTATCAGTTCGGGCTGAACAGCGGCATCGCCTTCCAGATTCAGGACGATCTTATCGACCTTCTCGCGAGCCCTGAAATAAGCGGCAAGGACCAGGCATCGGATATCCGGGAAGGGAAGCAGACCCTGATCGCGATCAAGGCGCGTGAGAAAGGAATTGACCTTGCTCCATACCGGAGGAGTCTCTCGCCCGAAGAAATCAACGACCTGATTGCCAAACTCAAGGATGCAGGCGTCATCGATGAGGTGCGGGAAAAAGCGGTCGAGCGGGCCACCGTCGCAAAGGAGGCGCTCTCGGTCCTCCCGAACTCGGAGGAGAAGCGTCTTCTTTCAGAGATAGCCGACTTCTTCATCGACCGGGGCAACTGATACGATGGACAACAGTCTCGAAGATCTGCTCTATATTTATGCCCTGCAGAATGCCGTGAAACATGAGAGTGCACCGAAAAGCGGAACTGTCATCGGCACGGTGCTCGGCAAGCATCCGGAGTTTCGCAGCAGGGCCAGGGAACTCGGCCCGATCGCAGGGAAGGTGATCGCAGAGGTAGCGGCGATGACCCCGGCGGAGAGGAAGAGTCGCCTTGAGGAACTCGCCCCAGAACTCCTTGCCGAACTCACCGAGACGCACGAGCATATCCGGGAACTCCCTGCGCTTGAGGGTGCCGAGAATGGCGTGGTGATGCGGTTTGCACCGAACCCGAGCGGACCGCTGCACCTCGGGCATGCCCGGGCCTCCATCCTGAACGATTACTATGTTAAGCGCTACGGCGGCCGGTATGTCCTCCGCATTGAGGATACCGACCCAAAAAGGGTCGATCCTGAGGCATACGATATGGTCCGGGAAGATGTCGAGTGGCTGGGGCTCGGGATCACCGATATCGTCTACCAGAGCGACCGGCTCGATATCTACTACGATCTCTGCAGGAAGCTCATCGAACTTGGAGGCGCTTACGTCTGCGTCTGCGAGCCTGAGCGGTTCCGCGAACTCAAACTCAAGGGGAAGGCCTGCCCCTGCCGGGAGCAGACCGTGGAGGAGAACCTGGAACTCTGGCAGCGGATGCTTGATGGAGAGTTCTATGAAGGTGACGTGACCGTCCGGGTTAAGACGGATCTCACCCATCCCGACCCCGCAATTCGCGACTACTCCGCAATGCGGATCGTGAGCTCGCCCCCCCACCCGCGGGTGGACGCGACGGTATTTCCGTTGATGAACTTCTCCGTCGCGGTCGACGACCATCTCCTCGGGATCACCCACGTCATCCGCGGCAAGGACCATATTGCGAACACGAGACGGCAGCGCTACATCTTCGATTACTTCGGCTGGAAACCGCCGGTCTACCGTCACTACGGTCGAATGGGGATATCGGGCGTCGTCCTCTCGACGTCGGGGATGCGCGAGGGTATAAAGAGCGGTCTCTACACCGGGTGGGACGATATTCACCTAGGAACGCTGCGAGCGATTGCACGCCGGGGTATCGAGCCCGATGCGGTCCGGAACGCCATGATCGACATCGGTATCGGGGAGACCGACATATCGTTCTCATGGGAGAACCTCTACGCCCGGAACAAAGAGATCGTCGACCCAAAGGCGAATCGCTACTTCTTCGTGCCCGATCCGGTCGAGGTCACCATCGAGGGCGCCCCGCACCGCGAGGCCCATGCATCACTTCACCCAAGCGATCCCTCCCGCGGGGTCCGCACGCTTGTAGCCGGGGGTAAAGTCCTCCTCCCGCGGGCGGAGATCGAGGGGCGGAGCATGGTCCGGCTCAAGGATCTCTATAACGTCAGGATAGCATGGGATGGGGATCTGCCGCACCTTTCCTATGCCGGAGACTCGCTTGATGATGCCCGGAGCGAGAAGGCGCCGATCATCCAGTGGCTCCCGGCGGAGGCAAAACTTCCCTGTACTCTTCTCCAGCAGGAGGGGAGCCTTGAAGGGTTCTGCGAGCCTCGGGTCGCCGAGGAGGCCGACCGCGTCGTCCAGTTCGAGCGGATCGGGTTTGCCCGGATCGACTCGGTCGAGGGCGGCCGGGTGAGTGCGTACTTCGCGCACCGGTAAAGCAGCGCCGGGAAGATTGTCCGGGGCGGGATGAACCCGATCCAACCCCAAGTACTCTTTTACGGGTCGGATGAGGAGGGAATCCACAGAAGTCAACGTTTAATAACAAAATACTGTAGAGTTAATACAACTGCTGCATATGAAGCGAAACTCATTCTACCTCCTGGTCGGTATCGTTGCGCTCATCGAGGTCGGCATTTTCTGGCTCTCGGTGGAGATTGAGCGTCCGATCCTGATCCAGGCTGCATTCATCCTCGGTGTCCTCCTGATATATCTAGCGCGGAGGAGGGTCGAGGAGACGATAGAGGACGAACGAACGGCGATGATAACACAGAAAGCAGCACTCCGGACGCTGGAGGTCTTCTGGGTGGTATTCTTCGCGGTCAGTCTGGGGAGCGCGGTCATAGAGTTCTCAAAGCCGCTCGGCCTGCGGCCGCCCCATCCCGGCCCCCCTGGAATGGCTCCTCCCAACGTGCTCGAACTCCCTTGCGTCGGGAGTTTTGCGATCTTCCAGATGGCGCTGCTCTGCCTGATGATCTTCCTCTACGTAGGATTCAGAGGATACTACGCCCGCAAATACGGAGAATGGGATACCGATGAAGAATAAGATTAAGGTCTACCGGGCGATGCACGACCTGACCCAGGAAAAGCTCGCGAACGAGCTCGGGGTCACCCGGCAGACCATCCTCGCGATCGAGAAGGGGAAGTACGACCCCTCGCTCGAACTTGCCTTCAAGATCGCCCGGTTCTTCGGCGTCTCGATCGAGGAGATCTTCATCTACGACAAATGATCCGGGGCGGAAGTAACCTGGTTTCCAAGGCCCTCCTTTTTGCTCCGCTCCCACACAAGCCTGCCTACCGCCCGATACTGTAGGGCATCAGTAACCTATTAATAACAAAATGTTTATTGTAATTGACATAGCGGATCGGTCCCGCACCCATCGCGGGACCGAGACTGCAAACCGAACCGATGGGGAGGCATCCCCACGGGTATAAGAGTCGCGGAAGAGGAGAGTCCAGTCACACCCCCGATGGTAACGGGAGTCACCAGGCGCCATTTCGTGCGGCATGCCAGCCTACACCCAACCGGAGCAAACTCACCTAGACCTCATCATAAAACGTCCTCCACCTCCTCTTCCAGAGCACAACGCATGCGTTCTGTTTTCGTATGGGAGGATGGGGCATTCCACGGATGCCGATTCCGCATTGAGATCCGGGAGCAGGTCGCCGGATAAACCTGCCGCCAAACACCCAAAAGACACCCAGTTCAATTCAGATAGCACCCGGAAGGAGAGAGATGAACCGGCGCTGCTCGAGGGCGCTCACCGGTGCGGGATCGCCGCCTGCTCCGCCTGCCGGACGAGTTCCCGGAGGACCGCCCGGGCGAGACCAACGTTTTGGTAGTCCTGCTCCTTGACGACGTCGCGGATGCAGGCCGGCACGTCGACGTTCTTCTCCGCCTCCCGGATCTCAGATGCAAGCGCCTCGAGCTCCTTCTTCCGCCGCAGATACTCTCTATGCCAGGCCGCAGACTCCCGGTTGGGATCCAGTCGAAGAACGGCTTCGTAGCAGGCCGCTGCCTCATCATAGCGGCAGGCGCTCCCGAGGACCCATCCTTTGTTCTGCCAGGCAAGAATATGCTTCGGATTCAGTTCGAGCGCCTGATTGCAGCAGGCGATGGAATCCTCAACCCTCCCCATGCAGGCGAGCGCGTACCCCTTCCGCTGCCAGGCCGTCGCGTCGTCCGGGTCGATGGCGAGCGCCCGGTCAAAACTGGCAGCAGCCTCGGCGTAACGACCGGCCTTGAGAAGAGCAAAACCCCTCCGCCTCCAGAGGAGAGGATCGTCCGGAGAGTGTTCGAGTGCCTTGTCGTAGCAGGAGATCGCCCTGTTGTAATCCCCGGAGCTGCAGAGGGCCAGGCCCCTATGATACCATGCTCCGGCACCGTCATCTCTGGTCGCCATCGGACCTATAATAGGAATCAAACCATAAGAACATAACCCGTACTCTCTGGTAACGTTTAAGCCCGGTTAAAGAAGAGATAGGTGTATCATGGCAGATAGGATTCTTGTTGCCTATGCCAGCCGCTACGGTTCAACCGCCGAGGTGGCAGAGGCGATCGGTGATGAACTCCAAAAAGCAGGCGTTGCTGTTGATGTGCGCCCGGCAAGCGAGGTTCGCGACCTCTCCCCCTACCGTGCGGCGATCATCGGAAGTCCGATCTATATGGGGAAGTGGCTTCCAGAGCCACAGATCTTCATTGAGCAACACCAGCGAGACCTGCGCAACATCCCGGTTGCCTACTTCGCCGTGGGGCTCACGGTCAACGAGGGAAACCCCGATATTATTAAGAAAGCAGAAGCCTCGATGGACCAGGTCCGGATGCTTGTAGAACCCGTTGAGGTCGGCGTCTTTGCGGGAAGACTGGAGAACAGCCGCCTATCCCTTGCGGATCGCACAATCACGAAACTTGTCCGGGCAAAGACCGGAGATTTCCGCAACTGGGAGGCAATCCGCGCCTGGGCGCGGGCTGTCCTTCAAAAGATTGAACCTGCATAAGCAGATATCCACCATATTTTCTTCACGGTCCGGATCAAGAAAAAGTGCTTATATGACGACAGCCCACCTATAAAAATCATGATAAATCGGGCAGATAAGTACTCTTTCATCGCTAGAATGCCCAACGAACCGGGCGCACTGCACCGCGCTGCGGAGATCATCAAGTCGTACTCGGGCAACATCAACCGCATCCAGTACGACCGCAGGATCGATCCTGCCACGGTCTTTTTTGAAGTAACCGCGACGCCCGCGGCCTACTCACTGATAAAGGAAGATCTCCAGGCGATCGGTTACCTCCAGGAATCACTGCCTGCGCTTGGGTATCTCAAGTTCTCCATCTACCTCCCCCACGAACCCGGAGCTCTCTTCGAACTCCTCACCTATATCACAGGGGCCGGGGCAAACATTGCTTATATCGACTTCGACGACCGGCGGCCGGACCCCGGGAGAGTCACCATCAGCTTAAACGTCGAAGAGACCGCAATCGTCGAGAACCTGCTCGACCAGTTGAAATCCCGCTATCGCCTCGAGATCCTGGAATACGATACGACCGGCGAGAAACTTGACAATACGGTCTTCTACGTCAGATTCGCCCAGGCGTTGCGAGGGCTGATCGGGACTGCAGAAGACGAGTTCCTGCTCTCGCTCCTGCAGGACATCAACCACATCGTCCAGGAACTCAACAACCGTGGCCAGAACCCTAGAGAGGTCTTTGAGTCCATCTTGCGCGCGGGAAGGACACTCCGGGACACCAGGAACGACGGGTTCTACGCAGACGTCCAGCGCATCCCCTTGAGCGACGATGTCGAGGTCTTCTGCTTCCAGATGCCGGGCGGCGGGAACATCTTCCTGCTCCGCGCCCCGGACGAGACTGTCATGATCGACACCGGATACGGGATTTACCACGAGGACGCCGTCCGGATGTTCCAGCACTACGGTCTTGGAGACCTCACCCGACTCCGTCGGATCTACATCACCCACGCCGACGCGGACCACTGCGGGGCGGGCGGGCTCTATGATGCCGCTGCGTTCATGCACCCATGGTCGCTTGAGATCATCCGCCAGGCAAACCGGGCCTACGGCTCGCGGAGCGAGGCCTCGATCCTCGAGGAGGTCTACACGACCATCATCAACCTCTTCTCGCGCTTCAACCCACCGGAGGACCCGGTGCTCTTCTCGGGGGAGTGCCTCGGCGCACGCTCGATCTTTCCGGTCATCGGCCGGTTCCAGGTCCACGATCTCGAGTTCGAGGTCCTGGAGTCGCTCGGCGGGCACATGCACGGCCAGGTCTACTTCCTCTGCCCCGACCACGGCATCATCTTCACGGCCGACACGCTGATCAACTTCGGGAGCCTTGACGAGGACCGGAAGAGCTACAACTCGATCGCCGACTTCCTGGTGACCTCGGTCAACGTCGACAGCGACTGCGCGAGAAGAGAGAGGAAAGCGCTGCTCGAACTGATCCGCGACCTGGACGGGGAACTCGCACGGAGCGGCCGCCGGTGCCTGGTCGCCTGCGGCCACGGCGCCATCTCGGTCCTCAACGACGGGAAACTCGAAGTCATCGGGACGGTCGAGCGCTACCGGGCAAAAGAGGCGAAGGATTAGGCGGCGGCCGGCCGCCGCTCCCCGACCAGGGCAATCGCCGCACCGATGGCAACAAGGAGCCCGCCCACCAGCAGCACCAGGGGCTCCAGCTGGGCAAGAAGGAGACAGCATGAGATGATACCGATCACCGGGATGATCGGGAGGAGCCCGATGCTTCCGGGGATTCGGAATGGCCGGACCGCATCAGGAGCACGGTAGCGTAGCAGGATCACGGACGCATTGATGAGAATGAACGTCACAAAGAGCGTGAAGTTCGTGACGTTCGCGACAAAACCTATCTCGCCAATGAAGAGGAACATGATTGAGGCGAGCACAACAGCGATGATGGCCGTCCAGGGCGTCCGTGTGCGGGGATGGACCCGGGCGAGGATGGGCGGGAGCGAGAACGAGGAAGCCATGCCGTAGATGATCCGGGACGATGCCACCATCATGAGGAGAGCGGTGTTTGCGGTGGCAAAGAGTGCGATGATGGAGATGAGGGTGAACGCCGCAGGGCCGAGGGCGACGGCGGCAACGTCGGCGAAAGGCGCCTGGGATGCGGCGAGCTGCTCCCATCCGACGACCGAGACGGCGGCAAGTGAGACCAGGATGTAGAGGATGATGGAGATTCCAAGTGCGATGATCAGGGCCAGGGGGATGTTTCGCTCCGGGTTTTTGGTCTCTTCTGAGAGTTTTACCATCTCTTCAAAACCCATGTACGCAAAGAAGACGAGCGCGGAGGCCTGCAGGAGACCGGAGATTCCCTGCGGCATCTCAAGATAATTCACCTGCCCGAGATATGGGAGGCCGATCATGATAACCAAGACGATACCGCCGGCCTCGATGAGGGTTAGGGTGATCGCGACCCGGGCGGTCTCCTTGATACCGGAAAAGAGGATCACGGCAAGAATGAGGATGATCAGGATCGCGGAGGGAAGGCGAGGAACGCCGACGAGGTCCGAGAAGTAACCGGCAAACCCGAGCGAGACGGTTGCGGCGCCAAGGACACCGGAGAAGATGATCAGCCACCCGACGACAAATGCAAGTCTCCTCCCAAAGGCATTGGAGACATACTCGAATTCAGCGCTTGCAAGGGGATACATCGACGAGAGTTCGGCATAACTCAAGGCGCTGAACGCGGCGATGGTCGCCGCGATTGCAAACGTCAGCCAGACCGCATTGCCGGCCATCCCGGCCGCCTCTCCAAGGAGTGCGTAAATTCCAGCCCCAAGAATGATCCCAACGCCGGAGAGGGTGACTGCAGCCAGTCCGAGTTCCCGCCGAAGTTTTGTTCTGGGAATCGGAACCTCCGGATCCTCTTTTGCCATGTGAGAAACTACGCGCCTGCTGCATTTATGGATATCCGGTGAATATCAGGGATGCTCTCTCCTCCTCCCGATCGGCAACCGGCACAAAGAAGCAACAGAAAAGGCTCACCTGCGACCACTCAATTGAGTCCGACAACCCATGGCGGGGCATGGACACAATCCATATATACAGGATTTGCCCATGCAAGACCCCCTGCAGGAGTGGGGAAGTGATCGCGATGGCGCAGAATATTATTGAGACCTTAAAGCAGGAGCACCAGGTGGTGCTCTCGCAGCTCTCGGAACTCTCAAGCAAAGGAATAAGCGACCGAGGGCAGAAGTACCAGACCTTTAAAGAGACCATTATACCGCACCTCATCGGGGAAGAGAAAGCCCTGTATCCAAGGCTTGAGAAAGAGTCGGATATGCGGGACCTGGCGCTTGAGGCGGTAGAGGAGCACAACGCAGTCAAGTCACTGATCTCTCAACTGGACGGTGCATCCACATCGGAGGAGGACATCTGGGTGGCGAAGATGGTGGTGATCCAGGAGAACGTGAAACACCATATCAGCGAGGAGGAAGAGAAGATCTTCCCGCAGATGCAACAGAAGATGAGCAATGAGCTCTCGGAGCTTGACAGCCGTTACCTTGAGTCAAAGAGGAGCGCTCTGCCGGTTGCGGCACGCTGAAGCGACCGATACGTAATGTGGGCCGGTGCCCGACACCGGCTCTTCAATCTTCTGGCGGGAACTTTTGATCAGATAGGATCCAGCGAAATCGTTATCTGCCACTTGCCCTATTGCTCGTCTGGACGGAGGCCATACATGCCACAGATTCTTGAGTTGATCCAGGACGATCACGAGCTCATCCGGAACCTCTTCGACGAACTCGAGAGCAATCCGGATACCCGGGATGTCCGGTGCATTACGCTTCGGCGCGAACTGCCGGGACATATGTATGCGGAGGAGGCCACACTCTACGCCAGACTCCGGGATCTGGTGCCGGAAGAGATCCACCGGTCACTTGAGGAGCACGATGAGGTTCGCAAAAACCTCGCGCGGTTTGAGCGAATCCCGCTCAGAGATGATGCCTGGATACCGGCACTGCGTGAATTGAGGGAGGTGGTTGAGGCGCACTTCGCGACGGAGGAGGGGCATGTCTTTACCCTGGCAGAACGGCACCTCAGCAGGGACACACTCTTTGAGCTCACCGAGACGTTCGAGCGCGAGAAGGTGGAGGCAGCGCAGCAGATAGCAGTCTGATGGGCAGATGAGCGCGACGGTAACATCATGAGTGTTGAGGGTGTCCCGCAGAGAGGCTCGCCACGCTTGCCGGAGATGGACCGCAAGCAGAGAGTATAAGTGCCCAGACGCGAGATCTGACGGCCCCGCCGGCATCATAGCGGATAAAGTCAACCCGGGGTTATGACAGTACTCCTCCACGGGCGGGTAAACCACATACGTTCGACAAATGATAAAAGTTAAATGTAATATAACGCGTAGAGGTACGTTGGTGCCATGTAACAACGGCACATCTTGAGATCCAAAGATAACCCTAAAAACTTCTCTCATCAATGTAAAACCTCAAAACACCCGTGACTCTGAAGACGGAAAGATGAGCCGCACCAGGTATCGTGCCGGATGCCTGGAGGGTGCTGTAAGAGAGTCTCGGATGGGAATAGGGGGCCGCTCCCCCCTCATTCCTGCAGTATCGCTCTTCTTGACGATTTACTTGCCTGATTGATCGCGCTACCACACTCGCCTATCACTCAGCGCAAGGGCAGTCCACGCATGAGAGATGGAGAGCCACGGGAACAAGGAAATAGGTTAGCAAAGAAGCGCATGTACAGAACTGAAGGATTGAAGTTGCATGATAATTTACTAAAAGAGCAATTTTCAGAGTAGAGAGATGATAATAGCAGCGAGTTACGCTTCCCGAGGACTCGCGTACCTCAGTACTACGCAGCACGTGAGAGGGCTTAACTGCTGGGTTCGGGATGAGTCCAGGTGTTTCCCCTCTGCTCTGGCCGCTATTATCGCTTGGCCGCTGATGCGGCCAAACTGCTGAAAGCCAAGGCCCGGACTTGAACCGGGGTGTAGTTGATCTGCAGTCAACCGCGTAGCCGCTCCGCCACCTTGGCCTGTGTGTTACCTTCTATAGGTGTACCACCTGGGTATTTAAGGTTTATCACCTGTTACTTTTACCAAGGCGGGCCAATAGAAGAGCAGGTTTCTCATGGAAGGGAGGTACTAGCAGCGAATCGTGCTTCCCGAGGACTCGCGTACCTCAGTACCACACAATACGTAAGAGGGCTTAACTGCTGGGTTCGGGATGAGTCCAGGTGTTTCCCCTCTGCTCTGGC